>CAMLNK010000906.1 GCA_946481035.1 uncultured Dyadobacter sp.
AGAACCTACTGTAAATTGTACGAATACCTTTCCTTGAATACCCGCACGCGATGCTTGCGAAGGATATTTAAGGTTTTTCCGCAGGAAAGCCGCCATCGCTTCATTTCCACCTGCATATTGTGGCGACTGTTCTACGTAAACGAACTCCTTCTCTTCTCTCTTTTCCACACCCACACTCGTTTCTTTTGCAGCTGGTGCATTGACGACCGGAGGAACGATCGTCTCGATATCCGCTGCACCATCAACTGTTTCCGTTGACGGCTGCGCACTTTGGAGGTCTTCCACCACGGGCGGCAATTCGTCTACGAGTACCTGTTCGTCCGGCAGTACTTCCGGCGTTATGGACTTGACAGTCTTCGGTGCAGGGGCCATTTCCTCTTTTTTAGGAGGCACAGGCGGCTCCTCCATCTTAATATCCACCGGCTTCACCTCCACTATATACGCAATATCGTCCGGCTTGGGGTCGGGCGTGAGCCTCGCATAAAGTTTCGGGAACATCACCAGCAGCAGAAAGAACGCCACACCCATTACTACCGCCCGCTGGACGGTCTGCCCGTAACCTTTTCTCAGATCATACGCACCGTACGACTTGTTACGGTTCTCGAAGACGATGTCATTGAGGGATTTTTCCATGGCTAATAGATTTTGATGATCAACACTCAGATTCAGGAGGGTTTGCACATCGGCCGTTTTTACCATATCCTGGTAAATCTGCTCGAAGGGCTTGCCATCCCAAAGACTTTCCTCCGCTTCACAAGCCAGATGATCGAGAATCTCCGGAAGTAATTCCGGGTCCAGCTTGCTTGCCTGCAAATACTTGCTTATTTGGTCAATGCGATTTTCCTGAAGGCGTTTCATAGATCGATCTGTTTAGAGATTAGCCATGTACCTATTCTTTATTCTGTTGCCAGGTTTTTAGGGGCTAGCAGTAATCTAACTGCCTCTATAAAACGCTCTAAGTCATTGGTTTTAGTACGCGCGGTTTCATTTCCGCGGTGCGTCAGGGAATAATATTTCCGAAGGCGCCCGTCAACCTCCACCGACTCGGTCAGCAGCAGCCCCTCCTGCTCCAGTTTATGGAGCACAGGATACAGCGCACCGAACGTCAGGGCGATAGCACCGCCTGTTCTGTCTTTTACTTCCTGGGTAATCTCATAACCATACATCCGGTCGTGCTCGGCGAGCAAATTCAACACGATGGTTTTCAATGTACCCCGTACATACTCGTTACTTGTTGTGTTATTCTCCATGAGTGCAATTTTTATATAGCAAATATATATAAGTTTTTTATATATACAACACAAATCTACAAATTTCTTTTAATGCGGTCAAGAGAAATTTACAACTAGCTTTCAGCCAATGGAATAGAGCGGTTAATACGTTCCTCGAGTGATATGAAGGTCTCCGTCCGCTGAATACCGTTTACTTTCTGGATCTTATCATGGAGGATTTCGCGAAGGTGCCCGGTATCCCTGCAAACGATTTTAAGAAAGATACTATAAATTCCGGTAGTATAGTGGATATTCACAACTTCCGGAATCCCTTCCAGCTCGGTGGCAACCTGCTCATATAACGAACTTTTATCGAGGTAGATTCCCAGGAAAGCGCTGATGTCCCACCCAAGCTTGGTAGGATCGATTACGAGCTGGGAGCCCTTCACGATACCCATTTGTTCCAGCTTTTTCATGCGCACGTGGACGGTCCCGCCGGAGACGAAGACACGCTTCCCGATTTCCGTGTACGGTAACGCTGCGTTCTCGATCAGTAGCGAAAGGATGCGCAGATCGGTATTATCAATATCTGAATATTTTTGCATTTTGTGTTAAAAGTTTGAATTCTTCGCAACAATCAGACTCAAATTATGAAAGAATTGTAAATTTTAACAATTTTAAATGAAAATATTTTAGAATTCAGATCAGAAGTTTTAGTTTTGCAGAACCAAATTATAAAAAAGCCGGTAGCAATGCCGCTTTTGCTTAGTTTGAAATCACATTGTAGGGTGATGAAATTGGCAGCCATGCCCTCCTGTCTCGGGGGTGGTGAATAAGGGATAAACGCGGCATAATGCCGACGCAAGTCGACTGGGGTGGACCACCAACAGTATTTGTACCGTAGCTAACCGCACCGTGGGTGGTTCGAATCCCCCTCCTACAGCAAAAAAAAACTTGACAAGCGATTTTTTTCGTATTAGTTTTATTTGGTTTTTAGTTTGTTGATGAAGTGTAATTTGACACGCGGGTTCATTTTGAAACCTGCGTGTTTTTTTTACGCCCATTTTAAACAGGTGTAGCCATACTTTCACAGTTAGCCGCGCACAACCTGCAAGCCTCCGCGCAAACGCGGCAATGATCCATTCCCATCGCTGCATGTTGCTCACACTCAGCGGCACACGCATTACAAACATCCGCGCATACCCGGCAAAGGTGCGCACCAAAATCACTTTCGAGCGTCATTAACTCCACAGCGGCACGGCAAATTGCCGCGCATTCCATGTCCAACTGTATGCATTTCCGAAGATGGGCAACTTGCTCCTCGCGCAGGCACGCAGTCGCACAATAGGTACACGCTTGCGCGCACGACACGCATGCATCGATACATTCCTGAAATTGGTGATTGGCCATAATTTTTGTCGTTTGGTGAAAAGATTTTAAAAATCTTTCGCCGACATGAAAATCATACCAATCGCAAGTGGGGCGGATAGCACTAAAATGCAAAAAGCCCAGATTTCTCTGAGCTTTTGTGCGGTCTGGACGGGACTCGAACCCGCGACCCCATGCGTGACAGGCATGTATTCTAACCAACTGAACTACCAAACCATTAAATAAAGAACTTCAATACTTTCGACTTAATCGGCGGTCTGGCTGGGCCGGCATTCCGGCGGGACTCGAACCAGCATTACTACCTAACTTATTTCTCGGCGGTCTGGACGGGACTCGAACCCGCGACCCCATGCGTGACAGGCATGTATTCT
>CAMLNK010000907.1 GCA_946481035.1 uncultured Dyadobacter sp.
CGTTCCGACAGCATTTTGAGCCTTGGCATTGTTTCGGGAAAGCCGCTCATTACTTTCCTCAACAACAATACGCAGCGATATTCATTCGCCTGGCTGAATGCCAACGGGGAAGCTGATTTTTTGAATGAAGAGGCAACCGCTGTCAGGTATTCAGAAGGTAGTTTTTACTATGGCTTACATGATTCGACGGCGAAAAAATGGACGCTGAAAGTACTGGACAGCGAACCGCGCGTGCTTGCCAGCCACACCGGGCCACCGCTGAACGAGATCATTGTCGAAAAACATAATGGCTACGAATACATCGCCGTCGATGCCGGGTATAGTGAAAAAAAGCTGGTGGTTGCAGCGACTAACCGGGCCGAGGCGCCCAAAACTTACTCCTGGAACCGCGGCCCGGCGCCAATGCTCATGCGGGACAAGGCCGGAGCGCTTTTTCTGATCGATGACAATGGCTTTTTCAATAACAATGTCACATTGAAAATACACAAAGTCATAGAAGGACAGCATTGGGAGACTGTGGCCGACGTAGTAACGAGCCAGCTGTATGCCGGCACGCCTACGGGTTCCAGCGAAGGCCCGTTCCATACAAATTTCGTCATCGAAGGCGACCAGCTGACTTTCACGAGTCTATTTGGTTACGAAGGTATTTACGCTGCATACCTGGGTGTTTTTGACTTTAAAAAGAACACCAAACGCATTTCCCCAAGCCTGCCAAGGGAGGTTACCGGCCGAGCTGTAAAAATTATTCCGCAGTCGCGCGACGTGTTTGAACTTCGCTACGGCTATGCCAAATGCACCTACAACATCGCTGAGAACAAACCCATTTCGGTGGAGCAGCTTCCTTACCGGGTGCAGAAAGTGAAGGTCGCGAATACGGAATTCGAGCTGTCCGACAATGTCTATGCTTCATCCGGCCAACTTCGCCTGCCTTTGATAAAACGCCAGCCGATTTATATGTCAAAAAACCTGGCTTACAGGGCTGTTCTTAATAATAAATTGCTGTTCTGGACGAATAATGACGATTCAGGTACTGGAAAATTGTGGATCAGCGACGGCAAAACGACCTCCGAATTATTGGCGTTCGACGGCATGATCGTCTCCTGGAAAATGGCTACCGATTCGATCAGGCTTCGCAACCAGATCGTGTTCACGTCGGTCAGCCAACACGGCCTCAGGATCTTAAAAACGGATGGTACCAAGGCCGGAACCCGTGAAATTTACCTATACCCTACCCAGACCTGGCCGTCCGTGGATAAAGTGATCACCAACAACCGCCTCGCCCTCTTCGATTTCATTGCCGACGATAAAAAGGTAAGCCTCATTTCCGATCTGGAAAAAGTTTGGGAAATCGATAATGCCAAATTCGGGCAGCGCGAATTCCACACCACCAGTAATGATATTTTCATGGTCCATTCCTCAACCCAAAACGGGGTGAGCCATGATATGCTTTACAAATTCGATAACGGCGACCTGAAACCGGTTGAGCTGAACAAGGGTGGTGAAGATGTCGTGAATCACGTTATCTACGACAGCCGGATCTTCTATATGCTGCGCAACAACAGCGGCTACCTGCGCGATGTTTGCTATACCGACATTGGCTCCGATAAAGTCAACCGCCTTTTCACCGGCCCGATGACTTACCTGTTCCGCAAGGGTGACTGCCTGATCGCCGGTACTATGAGCGGGCCGGACGTCAAAATTTACAGGGCCAGTACTGCCGAACTACTTGGTGAATTTACCAATGTCCAGGCCATCGATCCCTTCACAGGCAGTACGGCGCTTCTTCGAGGCACCCGGCAGGTGGTGATCGCTCACAACGACGGCGTTATCAGCCGTGAATTCGCCGGGGATATCGAGTATACGAATACGGTTCCGCAGGGGATTCTGATTAAAATAAAAGGCGATGCAGGGAGCTCCTGGTATATCTATGACTTGAAACGCGGCAAATTTTCGGAACTTTTCAAAGATGAGCAGGTCGAATTTTCAATGGCCGGTACCGGCGATCACCTGTTGTTCAACAGTACCGACACCGATCGGCATCAGGTTTTGTGGGATTTAGCCAAAGAAAAGCGCGTGGATTTCCCGGCAGGACTTGTCGTGTCCAGGACTTTGGATAGAGACCTGGCTTTGGCGTACGATCAAACCGGCACTACTTACCCCACCAGCGTGTACTCGATGGAAGGCAATGCTCCGGTTAAAAAGTATGAAATGCCGGGCTGGTATGATTTCGGTGGCGGGCCTGATCCAAACTACACGGCTTTCTATACCACCGCCGCCGGATTTGAACTTGTCAGGTTCGACCGCGACTCGCTGTACCATTACCCCGAAATCGTCAAAGGCGCCGAGGGGATTTCGTTGCTGGAAGTTTTCCGTTACAGGGGAAGCGTGTACGCAACGGCATTTACCTATTCAAAAGGCTTGCAGGTGTGGAAAATGGATGAAATGAACCTCACGCCCGACGAAGACGACGAACTGGTTGTGACTCGTCCCGACATGCCCGACCGCGGCAGCTACCTACCCGATGATGTACCGCTCAATGTCTATCCTAACCCGGTCATCAACGAGCTCAATATCGATTCAAGAGATGGCGGGATGATCAGGATCCTGGATCCGAAAGGTTTTGAACAACTAAAAACCGTGGCAGGAAAAAGCAAAAGGCTCGATTTGAGAAAGTTGCCGGCCGGCGAATACATTATCATTTATTCGGGTGCGAACGGACGTGTTGTGAAGAAAATCGTGAAGCTTTAATGCTGCCCTTTCTTCCAGATAAAACCGTCGATCACATAATGCGTGATTTGGGGCACGGCCAGCAACGGCACGATCAATGCCAGCGCGGGCTTGCCTATTGTCAGCGGGAATTG
The DNA here is from genome assembly GCA_946481035.1 of uncultured Dyadobacter sp. Next base: position 2,862 of record CAMLNK010000907.1, read on the forward strand.
ATGGAATAGGGAGAACAGGTTGTGGTGCTCTTTCCAGACGGTCCAGTCCCAGAGGCCTTCCTCGAACCAGGCCAGCAGGAAAATCAGCCCGAGAAAGAGCACCAGCCCGT
>CAMLNK010000908.1 GCA_946481035.1 uncultured Dyadobacter sp.
TCGAGAAAATTTTCCTGCATTACGGCTACGAAAAGCGCGACCATTACTTTTTCGAAGGCAAAAAACTCGATGCCTGGTGGTACTCCCCACCCCGCGAAACCGACCCGCGCATATTCGTGAGCGAGCTCCGCGTAGGCGACCTCTCGCCCGAAAGCCAGCGCATCATCCGCAGCTATACCGATGAAGTTACCAGCGACCCCGCCGATTCCCTCGACCTGGACAATGGCGAAGCCGTGGACGCATTCCTTCACCAGCCGCTCTGGCGCACGCCAACGGTTTCGGATTACCAGTCATTGCTCAAAGAAAGCGAATACGCCGCCTGGGTGATTTATAACCGCTATTACCTCAATCATTTCACTATCAGCGTACACAACTTGCCCGAAGGCTACAATACCGTCGCTCAGTTCAATGATTTTCTGGAAAAACATGGTATTAAACTGAATACTTCCGGCGGTAAGATCAAGGTAAGCCCCGACGGCGGCCTGCTGCAAAGCGCCACCGTTGCCGAAATGCTTGATGCAGAGTTTGCTAATGGCGAAAAGCTGCGCATTTCCGGCTCATATGTGGAATTTGCCGAGAGAAAGGTGCTACCTGAGTTTGCTAGCCTTCCTGCGGGTGAAATCAAGCGGAAACACCGCAGAGATGGATTTGAAGCGGGAAATGCGGATAAGATTTTTGAGAGTACTTATACTACGCAGACAGGGCGTTAGACCGGAGTTGAGTGTTGAAAGAGGACGTCCGGGCAAAAATCGAGCGGCGCGGGAATAATCTGGCCGTCGTAATCGACCATTTCTGCTAATCCACCTCAGTAAATCGTCCTGCCGCCGGTTTGCGCCTGTTTGAAAGTATTCGTATCGAGAATTTTCTTGAAAATACTTCCTTCTTTTTCGGCATGCTCTTGCAGAAAACTGCCGAAATCCACCGATCTGACAATGCCATCAGTCCAAAGCGCCTCGATTACAAACGGCTCGATTGACAATATTTCTTTAACGCGCGGATTTCTCGACGGCCGTATCCCGTATGTGGCGCGCAGGTATTCGAAAGCCTCACAGTCCCTTCCCTGACTACCATCTTCAATTCCCTGTTCGATCGCACGCCTGATTTCAACATCAAGTTTGTCCCAAAAATCTTCTTCTGTGGAATCCTTCTTTTTCATAATTCATCAAATAGTGTGTTAAGACTTGCCTAAACAAGTTTCGCTATTCAACTATTTACTCATTCACAAGCAAATGCACAATCCTAACCGCATTCCCTTCACTCTTCTCATTCTTCTCCTCCGAAATCGTCAAATGCAGCTTATGCTTCCCGGCCGACAATTCATCCGCGAGCATTAAATACCACGGCAAATGAAGCTGGTTGCTCCATGGCGTGTAGGTATCCAACGTTTTAGCATTCTTGCCATCGATGGTGTAAGTAATCTTCCCGGCATCGGGCCCGGAAATGATCGCGATACCTACGCCACGGCCCTTAAACTCGAAATTGAGGGAAGATCCGGCTGTTTCGCTCACCAGCATAGGCACATTGACAAACCCTTCCCGTGTAGCAAATTTCACTTTCGGCTTCCAATCCGGGTCGATCGTGAATCCTTTCAGATTTTTGGCTTCTTCGAGTTTGTGATAACTGCCTTTATCATAGCTGAAACGATCCATTGGCGCGGGTAACTTAATATCCCCGGTCACCGGCGATTCCATTTTCAGCATTTCCTTAATGGTCTGAGCGTAAATTTCCTGGCCGTAGGGCGATGGGTGCAAGTCTTTAAAATCGTATTTCCATGTGAATTCCCTCGCCTTAATGCGGTCGTACACCTCCTTCGCCAGGTTGATGTAAACCGCGCCATAATGCTTCGCAACGCGCTCGTGCACGCCTACCTCGACGGGTTCCTTCCCGGCCTCATAGTCATCATTCTTTTTAGGCTCGGCGAAGGCCATCATCACCACATCCGCCTTGGGATTAGCCGCATACATTTGCCTTAAAATACCATCCAATGCCCTGATTTGTGCCTTTTCGGTAAAACCATTGCCCCTATCGTTCACCGCTGCTTCTACAAAAAGTAAATCGGGCGTCCCTTTTGCAAGCACGTCACGGCTGAAACGCATCGAATGCGGCGTACTGCCGAGCGACGGGATACCGGCGGCGATGAATGTAAATTCGGTGTCAGGGAAATGCTCTTGCAGGTACTGGGCCGTTTTGTTCCGCCAGCCCGGGTTATGGGTAATGGAGCCGCCGAGGAATGCAACTGTGCCCTTTTTGGTAGTCCTGAATTTCTCAAATGCATTTCCCAGGCCCTTATTCAAAGTAATGTAAGGCGCATGGAGCAGCGGCTTTTGAATGGGTACCGAGTTTTCCTCCACAAAATTGGCGAAGAACTCCGGATGTTCGATCGGGAAATGGTGGCCTTCGAGCGTCTGCTCGCCGCGCGTCATCGGGTACACACTCACGGGCCCGCCTAATGCGAGGTAATTTTTGACCAACAGATCGGTATTCTCTGCCACGGGTGCATGTTCGTCTTTTAAACCCACCACATGCACAATGGGCACTTTGTACGAGGCCAGACCGGCAAGGTCATCCAACGGAATGTCTGTGAAACTCGCTGCTTGTTCCTCGGTTTTATTGAAGATTTGCTTCCACGCTTCCCAATCTTTGGGCGAACCTTTACCCTTTCCCTTGCCGCCCGGCCAGCTTCTCGGGTCGGCGACGGGCGCTTCGGCGTAAATGCAGCTAACCTTGTCGGGATTGCGCTTGGCCCAGCCGTACACATACAACCCGCCGCGGCTTACGCCTTCCAATGCCACTTTCGGGGCGAAATGCTTCTCTTTTACGAGGTAATCATAAAACGCGTCCCAAACCTGCATCGCTTTCGGATGCGCGAACATATCGTTGGTGTTCACATAGGCCACATGAAACCCGCGGGAGAGCAAAATACTGTCCATATCGGTGTGCCAGGTGGGGAAATGTGCCCGCCATAT
>CAMLNK010000909.1 GCA_946481035.1 uncultured Dyadobacter sp.
TTTAGCTTTGGGATGGAAATTTTTGTCGAAATCCTTCTGGATCTTTTTCATATCGTGGCTGAATTTCTCCGAGTCCCAATCGAGGTCGTATTTGAAATCGCCGTCCCAGTGAAATACCATCGGCTCGCGCGGATCGCGGTGATCAACGATCACTTTTTTACGCTTTTTTGACGCAATTACACCATCGGCGCCGTCATCGACAGTGATGGAAATGGTTTGCTTGCGCTTTTTGTCGACATTCAATGAATCGAGCACTTTATCAATGAATTTCTGCCTTTCATCATCGCTCAACGCGCCCACCTTGTAACTTTTCTCGATGTCGCGGGTCTTGCCGTTTTCATCCTCGGTTACCCGGATCCGGATGCTCGTCTTTTGATCGTCGTCATCCTTTTTCGGCTTTTTGTCGGATTGGGCCTGCGCAACGGATAGCAGTGCCGGCGCCGCCACTAACAGCAGCGACCAGGTCAGTTTTTGAATTGAAACAGTTTTCATAAGCAGTTTTTGTTTTGAGTCTGAATGAATTGCAAAACCATGGCTATGTTGCTTGGGGCGTTGTTAAATAATGTTAAAAACACCTTTGGCCGGGGGCGAAACATTAAATTTGTTCTTGGCAAAATGTCGGGTAAAGCACGGCCCGCGTTGCATTTGGGAAGCAGAAATTATGACCAAACGGAAAATACAAATTATCGTAGGGCTGATGTGCCTCGCATTGATCGGGCTCATCGGCTTTCAGTGGTACTGGATCAGGGAGGCGATCGCGATCAAGAACGACCAGTTCAACCAGAAGGTCTCAGAGTCGGTACAGCAGGTAGTGCACCGGTTGGAAAAACAGGAAATGATGTACCTCCTGCAACGCCGCATCGAGGCCGAGCAGCAGAAAAGCAGGTTCGATCGCATTGCGCAGCTGCGCGATATGCCGATGAAGCGCACGGCTCCGCCGAAACCCAAAACACCCGTCCAGGAGATGGTACCGCGCGTGCAGCCGCGGATGGAGATCGCCATCGGCCCGAATGGCGAGGAGATACATTACCAGATCATCACCGAAGCCGTTCCTACCGATGTGCTGAGCCCGAATTTCAGGGTAATGGTGGACCATCAGCAACGCATTATAGAAGAGTTTTTCCAGGCGCAGCAGTATGGCATGGCCGGGATCGACGAGTTTATGCGCCGCAGGCTTGACGATGAACGCCGTTTGGGAAATGCAATGCGCGGTATGGCCGATCCGGAGATCCGCCGGAAGGGGGATATTTCTAAAAAGGATTCGGTGGCCGGGAATGTAGCCAACCGTAAAGTGGCATTGCCTGAAAATACAAAAGGAACAAAGCAGAAAGCGATCCTAAATGCCGGTGAACCCGACCGTGCAGAATTGCTGAAAGAGGTGATGAAGGATTTTATTTACACCAAAAGGCCGATCGAACAGCGCGTGAACCGCTTTTTGCTGGATACGTTATTGAAAAAACAGCTGATCCAGAATGGCGTGACACTGCCTTATGAGTTTGCAGTGAGAGGCGCGGTATCGGGGCAATCGCCGGACAACTTCATTTTCTCGACCGTGAGCATGCGTCCGGGCGAATGGGAGGAGCGTTCGTACAAAGCATCGCTATTTCCTAATGAGACGCTTGGCGCGCAGAATGCACTATATGTATTTTTCCCGGATCAGCAGCGGTACATTCTCAGCAATATGGGTGTGATGTTCGGAGGTTCCGGCATTCTGATCATCGTGATCATGGCTTGCTTTTACATGGCCGTTACGACTATCCTGCGTCAGAAAAAGCTTTCCGATATTAAAAACGACTTCATTAATAATATGACCCACGAGTTCAAAACGCCTATTTCGACCATCGCATTAGCGGCGGAAATGGCGCATGAGAATTCGGCTTCGCTAATGGAAACTCCGAAAGGGGCACGGCTCGACCGCTACCTGGGCATTATCCGGGAAGAGAACAAGCGGCTCGGGACGCACGTGGAGAAGGTTTTGCAAATGGCGCTGCTCGATAAGGGCCACGTTAAACTCAAAATCACCGAAACCAACATTCACGACCTCATCGGCGCCGCATTGAATGGCCAGAGCGTGCAGATCGAGCAAAAAGAAGGCCAGGTCGATCTCAACTTCGATGCCGAGGAGGATGTAGTGGCGGCGGATGAGGTGCATATCTCCAACATTTTGAATAACCTCATTGACAATGCGATCAAATACTCACCCGAAAAGCTGCATTTAACGATTAATACTAAAAATGAAAACGGCGGTATAGCCATCTCCATTACCGACCGGGGCATTGGAATGAGCCGCGAACAGCAGCAGCGCGTTTTCGATACTTTCTACCGCGTGCCTACGGGCAATGTGCATGACGTGAAAGGCTTCGGGTTGGGGCTGAGTTATGTCAAAAAGATGGTGGAAGCGCACGAGGGCACCGTCCGCTTGCTGAGCAAACCGGGTGAAGGAAGCACATTTACGATCTGGCTGCCGGTCCGCAAAGAGGAGCAAATAGTTTAGAAATATCGCCCGTAACCGCTAACTTGCCGTCTTTTTAAGATGACTAACCGACAGTTACGGTAAATTTCTGAACACGCAATGATTTCCAAAACTTATGCCCCTCAGGAGATAGAGGATAAATGGTACTCCTACTGGATCGAGAACAAGTTCTTTCAGTCGAAACCCAATCCTGACAAAGAACCTTACACCATCGTGATTCCGCCGCCGAACGTCACAGGCGTGCTGCACATGGGGCATATGCTCAACAATACCATTCAGGATATTCTCGTGCGCAAGGCGCGCATGGAAGGCAAAGAGGCATGCTGGGTACCCGGTACCGACCACGCCTCCATCGCTACCGAGGCCAAAGTGGTGGCGATGCTCAAAGAGCGCGGCATCAGCAAGCGGGACATTACCCGCGACGAATTCATCGAATACTGCTGGGAATGGACGCACAAATACGGCGGCATTATCCTGAAACAACTCCGCAA
>CAMLNK010000910.1 GCA_946481035.1 uncultured Dyadobacter sp.
CGAGTTGGTTCTCAACGCACAAAAACGTACAGTATACTTTTCTTAAATAGTCAAATTTTGTAAATTTGAGATATCAATCGCTCGTCATAAACAAGGTGAGCAATTCGAGAGCAGGCTAAAATTAGCATTTTAAGTTACTCATAATTAACACATTACAACAGAGTTCGAATCTCTTCCTCTCTGCTGATAAGAGAAAAGGCCTGTAAACTAAACATTTACAGGCCTTTTCCTTTTCAATCATCGTACTATCAAAACTTTCCTCGTTATCGGCTCCGTCCCGTTTGATTTTACGACCAAAAGATAAAAGCCGTTATCAAGTTCCGAGACGTCATCCTTAGCCGCATTGAGTCTTCCATGCCAGCCGGTAATAATACCCCGAGGCATTTCCGATCTGGTCGTCTTCCTGCTCGTAAGCCATCTTAGCGAGGGCCGACTGTTCCCATCATACCCCAAAGTACCTCGCCAGTAAGCACCATTGGCGTCCGACACTTTTTCAGTCGATTCATCGAAAACGCCGTCGCCATTGTAGTCGGTATAAATTTTCACGGTCTCATAAATTTGGGGCGTCTCGTCACCGGAACGACCTAAAAGAAAAATACCTGATTCCTCCATTCCCCCGCCGTTCATGAGGGTGCGGCGCATGCGGCTGTATTTCATGCGGGATTACCCACCACCACAGCATTTTTGGCTACCAGTGCCGCAGCACCCACGCTCGCTAACGTCACATCATAAACGCCGGCCGTAGGATATTTCACAACAGGCCGCGGCTCGGAAGCGTTGAGCGGAGTCCCGGATGGGAAAGTCCAGTTCCGGGTTGTACCGTTTACCGTTTTGTCCATAAAATGGATCGAATCCCCTACGCATACGGCAGCGGGCACGAGCGTAAACGTGGGAACTACCGGGCCTGAACAATTTCCAAGGCAGGCCGCAGATGTTATGCCTGTGCTTACGGTGGTCCGCGAAACAGGCGACCATTCACTCGTAGCATTTACCGATGGAGCCATAATAAACGGAGAACCGCCCGGATCGTGACTGGCTCCAAAGTTATGGCAACTGGGTCGTCTTGAAATCAAATCGTTTTTGTGTACTGGCGGCAAGCAAACGGTAAGAATAGTGTGACTGATAAAACTCTCTTCATATAAATATTAATACGTTGATTTTCAAAATGAAATTACGCGGGTACAACAGCACGGGTACAAGAATTCATTCTGAGTTATGCTAAAAAATTTAATGACCAAGTATTATTTCTACAAGGGTAAAGTAGCGCGCTTAGTCTTTTTTCCGGTTATCCATAGCAAAAAAGGTAGGCGCATAGCCTGCCTTTTTTTGCACTCATCGGCCTATGCGGGCTTTCGACGCTCCTGCCAAACTTGCAGTTCCGAGTTTATCACAACTTGCTCGTAATCGCCTGAAAGCGGTTCGGACCCGGATTTAATGCTCCTCAACAAAATTTCAGCCGCGCTTTGCCCGATCTGAAAAGGATGTTGCTCCACCGACACCATCGGAGGTTGTTCCAAATACATGTTCATCGGCAAATTGGAGAAACTCGCAAACGAAATATCCCGGTTAATCGCCACGCCGTGATTGCGGCAGACCCGCATGGCATCCAGCGCAACATAATCGTTGAATGCTAAAACGGCATCGGGCCGGGAAGTTGATTCCAGTAACTGGGTCATTTTCCTAGCCGTATCGTCCTGCGTCAGATCGACCCTTTTGATCAGCCCACTTTCAATAGGCAGCCCATTTTCCTGTAATGCTGTGATGTAACCCTCATAACGATCGTCACAGGCAACCAATGTTTGTGGCCCGTTTAATAAGGCAATGCGCTTAAACCCCTGAGTTACCAACCATTTCGTGGCCTGGTAAGCCCCGTTTTTGACGTCGCACCCGACCTGGTGCGTTTTCAGGCCGGGAGGGATGCGGTCGAACAGCACTACCGGTATCCCCTGATCGATCACATTCTGAATGTGTTGAAAACTTTGCGATTCCTTGGCTGCCGAAATCAGAAGGCCTTCTACCCTGTTCGCCGTCAAAGCGGCCAGAATCTGCTTTTCCCGCTCAAACGAGTCATGCGACTGGTACAAAGCCACCAGGTATTTTTCATTGAGGACAACCGTTTCGACACCATTAATGGCTTCCGAAAAGAAGTTTTCCTTGATTTCCGGCAGTACAACGCCTATGATGCCCGACTTCCCCGAACGAAAATTGAGCGCCGCTGCATTGGGTGAATATTTGAGCTGCCCGGCAAGTGCCTGCACGGCCTCGCGGGTTTTCAGGCCAATCCGCGGATTGTTCTGAAGAGCGCGGGAAACGGTGGATACAGAAATTCGAAGCTGACGGGCTATTTCCTTAATAGTAACTGATTCTTTCATACCCATAGATATACTGCCAATCCCGGATAAAGGCCACCCGGTGTGTCAAAAGTAGAAAGTTGTTCACTTATAACCGTTTAAATTCTCCATTCTAAAAAATTGGTTCGAAGCCGCGTTTTCCTGTTGCTAATGCTCCTTTGCGCAATCGATTGCGCAGCCTCCGCAACCGGTTGCGTAAAAAAAGACGGCGGTTTTGGCATTTCAATAGCCCGAAACCGCTTGCCTAACCATCTAATAATCTTGTAATTGGCAACCATCAATCACAATGGCGCCGGTCATTACGATTGAAAAAGACCTAACCTTTAACCTTAATCAAATCAGGCATGAAACAGAAATTTACTTTCACATTGCTGCTTTTGATGATTGCAACCTATCCCATCTTCGCGCAGGTTACACTTTCAGCAACCAACTACAACTGGTCCCGGATTGAGAATAGCACCCCGGTGCTTGCGCCAGCCACCAACGATGCCGACAATGGCGATGGCGCCGGCGATGGTGCCATGCAAATCAAAGGAACAGCCAATACCCCGGCGTTGCAGGGTATCCAGTATCTTTTGGCAGGTGCCCCGGTAATGGGGGAGCAAATCAG
>CAMLNK010000911.1 GCA_946481035.1 uncultured Dyadobacter sp.
CTTCGCAGAGACCAAAGACGGCCTTCCGTTCATCGGCGGAGTGAAAGAGCACCCTAATACTTATTTCGCATTGGGTTTTGGTGGGAACGGCATCCTTTTCAGCATGATCGCCGCCGGGATCATCACGGATCTTATTGCGGGAAAGAAAAATAAGGATGCCGCTATATTCAGTTTTGAACGGCTCGGCAAGCCTTAATCGCCTGCCAAGCCGTTCAAAAGCATTATATTACCTTGATCAGGTGGTTCTTCTTGCCTTTTGAGATCAGCAGGAATTTGTTTTGCAGCAATGCGAAATCGCTCAACGGCTGCTCAGCCGCAGTAACCTTTGACTTATTCACACTCACCGCATTCTGCTGGATCGCCCGACGCGCTTCGCCTTTGGAAGCATACACTTCGCCACGCGTTACGGTCGAAACCAGGTCGGTAATATTTGCACATTCGTCCCATTCGGCGCGGGTGATTTCCGTCTGCGGAACACCGTCGAAAATGGTGTCGAATTCATCGACTTCAATGCTTTGAAGCATTTCCAATGTCGCTTTGCCGTACAATACTTCCGAAGCTTTCAATACCAGATCCAACGCTTTTTGCGAGTGAATGCGGATTGTCAGCTCAGACGCCAGTGCCTTTTGCATAATGCGCAAATGCGGCTCGGCGGCGTGGCTTGCTTCAAATGCTTCGATTTCCTCGCGGCCTTTCAGCGAGAATACGCGGAGGTAACGAGGCATATCGTCGTCACTCTGGTTGAGCCAGAACTGGTAGAACTGGTAAGGCGAAGTCCGTTCCGGATCGAGCCAGATGTTACCGCCTTCACTTTTCCCGAATTTAGAACCGTCGGATTTGGTAACGAGCGGCGTGGTCAATGCATAAGCTTTGAAATAGCCTTCATCGTCGCCTTCCTTACGGCGGATGATCTCAGTGCCGGTCGTAATGTTACCCCATTGATCCGAGCCGCCCATTTGCAGCCGGACATTTTTGGATTTATATAAATGATAAAAATCGTAGCCCTGCAAAAGCTGGTACGAAAATTCGGTAAACGAAATACCGGTTTCCAGACGTTTTTTGACCGAGTCTTTCGACATCATATAATTCACGCTCAGATACTTACCTGCATCGCGCAGGAACTGCAAAAAGCCGATATCCTTAAACCAGTCGTAATTATTGACCATTTCAGCCGAATTTTCACCGGAATTGAAATCCAGGAATGACTCCAACTGCTTGCGGATACCCTCCTGGTTGATCCGCAATGTATCCTCATCGAGGAACGACCGCTCGGCCGCCTTGAAAGAAGGGTCGCCGATCATCCCCGTGGCGCCTCCCACCAATGCAATAGGCTTGTGGCCTGCGCGCTGGAAATGCACAAGAAGCATAATGGTAGCCAGGTTACCGATGTGCAGCGAAGGAGCCGTCGGGTCGAAACCGATATACCCGCATGTCATCTCCTTTTGAAGTTGCTCATGTGTTCCCGGCATCATGTCGTGCAGCATGCCCCGCCAGCGTAGTTCCTCTATAAAATCAATCGCCATTCTAAAAACTGTTGCTTATTTCAAAATCGAGCGCAAAGGTAAAGGTTATCGGTTTCAAAACTTCTTAAAGACACGATGGTTTTGCCCATGCGAAAGATTATTAATCCAAAAACTGGTAATTTTGGAGGATTAAAAGAATAATATGCACCCTATCATCAACAAAATCATGTTGTTACGCGCATTCGGAATATTCATTGGTTTAATACTGATGCTAAATGCAATGCCAGCCACGGGGCAGAGCACCTATTGCAACCCGATGGACATCGATTACAAGTACAATTTCGAGCAGCTGAACGAAAACATCAGCTACCGCTCCGGTGCCGACCCGGTGATTATCAACCATAAAGGTGAATACTTCCTTTTCGTGACCATTTCGGGTGGTTACTGGCACTCCAAAGACATGATCAACTGGAAATACCTGACCGCGAACCGCTGGCCATTCGAGGATATGTGCGCGCCTGCGGCAGTTTCCGTACGCGATACATTGTTTTTGTTTCAATCCACCTTCGAATCAAGGCCGATTTTGTATTCGGTTGCACCTGAAAAAGGCATTTGGGAATTCTACAACCGCTGGACGCCGCGCTTGCCGAAGGACATCGGCCCGTGGGACCCGGCATTATTCCATGACCCGGATACCGACAAATGGTATATGTACTGGGGCTCGTCGAATGTGTATCCCATCTTCGGCTCGGAGCTGGATTATTCCAAACGGCTTGCATTCAAGGGACAATACCAGTCCATGTTCTGGCTGAATCAGTACGAGCACGGCTGGGAGCGCTTCGGGCCTAACCACTCGGACCCTTTCAAACCATTCACCGAAGGTGCCTGGATGACCAAGCATAAAGGCAAATACTACCTCCAATACGGCGCGCCGGGCACAGAATATAATGTGTATGCCAATGGAACCTACGTCAGCGATCAGCCGCTCGGGCCATTTACGTATGCACCTTACAATCCGGTTTCCTACAAGCCGGGCGGGTTCGCCACCGGCGCGGGGCATGGCAATACATTCCAGGACAATTTTGGCAACTACTGGAACACCGGAACGTCCTGGATCGGCCTGAACTGGGCTATGGAACGCCGCATTGTACGTTACGCAGCCGGTTTCGACAAGGACGGACAAATGTTCGCCAACACCCGCTTCGGTGATTTCCCGCACAAGCTACCTACCAAAACCTGGACCGGCAAAGGCGACGAGCTTTTCACCGGATGGATGCTGCTATCCTATAAAAAACCGGTAACCGCATCGTCCACACTCGATACGATGGCGGCGCACAAGATCACCGACGAAAACCCGCGGACATTCTGGGCGGCAAAACAAAACAAGCCCGGGGAAACACTTACGATCGACTTGCAAACGGAGCAGGAAGTGAAAGCCCTGCAAGTGAACTACACCGATTACAAATCCGACATTTTCGATAACAAGCCTGAAAAAG
>CAMLNK010000912.1 GCA_946481035.1 uncultured Dyadobacter sp.
CTCAAACCCTTAACAGAAGAGCCTTTAGCAGTGGCGGTCAAGCGGATCAGGGAATTCCGGGAGATGATGAACAAAGCGCGCGCATACGAGGTATTGTTCGAACAGGATATACTCACATTCAAGGACGGGTACACTCATATCAAACTTGCCCAGCGCGATATTGTATACCTGGAAGCGATGCAGGACTATACCAAGATCGTCACCGTAGAGAAAAGTTACATGACCTTATCTTCGCTATCCTACTTCATGGATATGCTGCCTTCTGATCGTTTCATCCGGGTGCATCGCAGTTATGGTGTGGCTATCCGCCATATCAAAGAGTTCAAGCAATCGGAGGTGCTTTGCAACAATACCGTTATTCCGGTGGGCAAAACCTACCGTCCTGTCATATCTAAGCTCAAAACAGATCAGTAAGACGGTTCTTCGCCTCATCTTCCCTCACCTGAACACTAAACCTATGAAAGTTATCATTCTGTTTTTTACGCTGTTTATCTCTGTTCTGGCCCATGCCGGGGAAAATGAACACGTCAAACTGCTCGAAGAAAAGAAGCAGGAATGTGAAGGTATTTTGGCTGCCTTTTCAGGAAAACCGGAGAGCCTTGACCTGCTTATCAAAGAGGGCGTAGAAGGGCTGAAACTAGCCGGCGAAAAGGATTACGAATATAGATATGCGTTCCATCAGGCCATCGGAACGGGATACTATTACAAGCAAGACTTCAAATCCGCAAAGGAGCAGTTTGAACAGTCATATGCTGTTGCATTAAAAGGTGCGATGACGGACAAAAGCTTGAAGCCCCTCGGTCACCTGGTTTCCATTAATTATTACATGGGGTTGACCAAAGAGGCCGATGAAGCAGCTGAGAAGCTAAAGAATGCGATTGAGCCGATTTCAGATCCGAAACTGAAAGCAGATGCCTACTATAATCTGGGATTGTATAACCAACAGCAAAAGTTCTATTACGGGATCGCCCTCGATTATTTCCTGAAAAGCGTTGAGACTTACAAACCCATCGCCGACACCACAAAGATCGTCAAGCTGAAAGTCGATTATGGAATCAGGCTTATGATGGTGGCTGAAATCTATCTTTATCTAAAACAACCCGAAAAAGCACTTCAATACCTGAATCAAGCGAAACCTACCTTGGGCCTGTCGCTGATCAGCGACATTACAGCATACGGCAAATTTGTGAAATGTTATGTGCTCTTAAAAAACCAGACAGAAGCGCTCAGGTATTACAATCTCTTGCATGAAACAGCCGCAAAAACAGATGGGAACTGGTCCCAGCTTGTATCTTCGAGTCTCTTAATGGCTTCCCTGGCATTGGAACAGAAACAATTTGCCTTAGCCAAAATGTACCTGGACAAAGCGAGCACACAAGCAAAAAAGGACAACAGGGAGATCATGACATCCGCCGTCTATTTGACCTACGGAGATTACTACAAGGGCTTGAAGGATTATAAAAATGCATCCAGGTATTATAAAATGTCCGAACACGGATCAGCCCTGTACAGCAAAGAGCAATACCTGGAATTGTTACAATCGCTGACAACAGTTGAAATGCTTGCGGGCAACCCGTCCGACGCAGCTGCCTATCATGAAAAGTATGTTTCACTGTCCGATTCCTTGACAAGCAGCAAGATTTCATTGAACCTGGCTGAAATGGAGGCCCGTTTTCAAAACAAGGAAAAGCAGTTGAGAATTGATAATCAGAATATCGAGCTTTCTTACGCGAGAAATCAGCGTCTGTGGCTGGGCGCAGGATTTCTGCTTATTTCTCTTGTCGCTATTTTGCTGACAATCAACTATCGCAACAAAAAACGTACGGCCGACTTGCTGGATAAAAAGAATGAAGAGCTCACCAGGGTTAACAATGAGCTGGAAGAGGCCAATCAAACCAAGGCAAAGCTTTTTGGCATTATTAGTCATGACCTGCGCTCCCCCATCAATCAGGTGTATCAATTCCTCAAATTACAGCAACGTAATCCGCAGCTATTAAACGACGCCCAGAGGGCTGAGCTCAGCGATAAAATACAAAGCGCGACCGGATCACTCCTTGAGACGATGGAAGAACTCCTGCTTTGGTCGAAAAGCCAGATGAACCAATTTAAAACCGATATTATACCTGTTGATTTAAAAGATGCGACCAGCCAGGCCGTGCAGCTGATGCAGCTCCATATCGAAGCTAAAAGGATCACGATCAAAAATGAAATTTCCGCGGCGGTATGGGTTAAGGCAGACCCGTATTATCTGCAGACGATTATCAGGAATCTACTTCAAAACGCCGTAAAGTCTTCTCCCGATGGCGGAGTAATTGATGTCCGGTGTGTGCAGGTAGAGACAGGCGTTGTGCTGGTCATCGGCAACACCGGGAGTGAATTCACCTCTGATCAATACGCACAAGTGCTCGCGAGCATGAATCACGGGCTCTCTGGTTTGGGATTGAAGTTGGTCGACGAACTTTCGCGAAAAACAGGTATTGCGGTTAGTTTCGAAAATCCCGAACGAGATTCTACGAGGGTAAGTTTGACTTTTGCAAATTGACAGTTTTCCGGCTTTTGCAGAGCGATTTCTGTTGTCGGGACGTTCATCGATTTCGCACGTTCATTCATCGATTATTTTGAAAACCGGGGTATGACGGCAATTAGCTTTGGATCAGCCGAAAAGCAAGTTGCGTTTCAACAATTATCCTAAATTTTCGAAATCATGAAAACAGTAAACAGTATCCGTTCGATAGCCACATTGTGCCTTTTGCTTGTGCTATCCTCCGCCTGTTCAAAAGAAGAAACTAATATCGATCAGGAGGAATCTGAAAAGACCGGAACATTTAAAATTGACGGGGTAAGCTACAAGGGAACAACAAGTATCCTTACAATTGGTGGCATATATTCCGTTTCCTGCCAGCAAGATAACCCCTATAAGCTGATCCAGGTGCATTTTGGAAGCAAGGAGGAGGCCGAG
>CAMLNK010000913.1 GCA_946481035.1 uncultured Dyadobacter sp.
AACCCAGTCCCAACGCGCCCAGCCCAAATCCTGCCGACTGCAGAAAGTGCCTGCGAGTTTGCCGGTGCAGGTCTGCATATTGAAGTTCTTTCAGTAGCTTTTCCATATTGTTTTGCTCTTTGCTCTCTTGCCCGCTAGCCCAAGGCTTAAGCCTTGGGTTCTGGGGGGTTATTCTTTTGTTACTACGTTGTCCAGGTTTAGCATTACGTTGGCTGATATTGTCAGGGCGGCTAGTTCGGGCGATCTTTCCTTGCCATATGCGAGAATACTATCCACGTCGACCGGTTTTTTCCGATAAAGGTCCAGCGCATCCTTGTATACCTTCACCAGTACATTAAGATTCTTTTTTTCAATGGCCTGAAATGTCAGCATTCGGTATCCCTCGGTCAATTGCTGCTCTGGCGTTTTTCCCCTTTTCTGCATTTTAGTAGCCAGTTTTTCCGCCGCTTCCAGGTACACCGGATCATTTAAAGTCACCAGCGCCTGTAAAGGTGTATTAGTCAATATCCTTCTGGATTGACAAAATTCACGGCTGGGCGCGTCAAACGTGACCATCGACGGATACGGCGCGGTGCGTTTCCAATACGTGTAAACACCTCTTCTGTACCGGTCTTCCCCTTCGCTCAATACCCATTTTTCACCGCTGTACGGCGATTGCCAAATCTTATCAGGCTGAGGAGGCATTACACCCGGGCCGTACATTTTGTTTGAAATCAATCCGCTGCATGCAAGGGCCTGATCGCGCACCTGCTCTGCGCTTAGCCTTACCCGCGGGCCACGTGAGATATAGATATTGTAAGGATCTTTTTCGAGTTTATCATGATCCGTTTTCGAACTCTGCCGGTACGTAGCCGACATCACAATGGTTTTCAGCAATTTTTTGACACTCCATTTATAATCGTCCATAAATGAAACGGCAAGCCAATCAAGCAGTTCGGGATGCGATGGCGCTGCGCCTTGCGAACCAAAATCCTCGACTGTTTCCACAATACCCCTTCCAAAAAGCTGCTCCCAGAAACGGTTCACGATTACCCGGCCAGTCAATGCATTATCACGGCTCACGATCCATTGCGCGAGGCCAAGGCGGTCGCGCGAAGCGCCTTTCGGCAGCGGCGCGAGCAGTTTGGGCACGTCGGCTTTCACTTCCGGGCCCTTCACCATCCAGTTGCCGCGGACGAATACATTGGTTTTCCTTGCAAAATCTCCTTTCCCTTCCCAAAGTACCGGCATACTTTCCGTCGGGCGGGTCAATGCGGTGGCGTAATCCGCAACTACTTGCTCGTAGCCAGGCTGACCGGCCCCCGGTAATGCTTTTTGAAATGCAGCCCACGTAATGCGTACCCATTCCTCGGGTTTTTTAGGGCTGTGCAACGAGAGGTAAATGTCATGTTTTCCGCTCGTTTTGGCGATCGGCGCCACAATAACAGTATCGCGCATCGGCACTTTGATCGTCGATAGCACCGGGCCGTCGAGTTTATCCAAATGCAAGGTCAAAACCGCATTCTCTGCCTTTGTACCAATATTCATCAGCACGTTGTCGGCACCGGTGAGGTTCACCTGCGGAATGCGTGCATTACCCTTGTCTTTCACACCATAATAGGAAATCACAAGTACCGTAGACTGGTCGCCCTTCACGAAATTGTGCGCATTGATCTTCGGCTCTACCACCTTCATGAACTGCGTTTTGGCTTCCAGTTCTTTCGGGTCGTATTTTTTTACCCATTCCTTCACCCGTTCGAAGCGGGCGGAATCCTCGCCTTTGTAGAACCGCAGCTTCGGCCATTCGTCCCACAAATCCTCGTCGCGCGAGTTGTTGAAAAACGCAGCATACTTGTAATAGTCGTCGTGCGGAATGGGGTCGTAGGGGTGGCTGTGGCATTGAATGCAAGCAAATGTGGTGCCTTGCCAAACCTCCCAGGTGGTATTTACGCGGTCGATCAATGCAGCTGTACGAAACTCTTCGTCGTCGGTACCGCCTTCGTTGTTCGTCATTGTATTCCGGTGAAAACCAGTGGCTATCATATTTTGCTCAGTCGGGAAGCCGTCTTTCTTTTCCGGCAACAGGTCACCCGCCAGCTGTTCGATGGTGAAGCGATCGAATGGTTTGTCTTCATTAAAGGATTTGACCACATAATCGCGGTAGCGCCACATGGTGCGGCCACCGTCGCTTTCATAACCTTTTGTATCAGCGTAGCGCGCGAGGTCCATCCACATCGACGTCCATTTCTCCCCGTAAGCAGGCGATTTCAGGAGTTTGTCCACCACCTTTTCGTAGGCATCAGGCGATTTATCATTCTCGAAATCCTGAACCTCCTTTTCAGTCGGCGGCAGCCCGGTAATATCCAGGCTTACCCGGCGCAGCAATGTAGCGCGGTCGGCTTCGGGCGAAGTTTTCAGTCCTTCGTCTTTGAGCTTTTTGACAATAAAATGGTCGATTTCGTTTTTAGCCCAACCCTTATCACCGGTGTTCAGCAGGCCAAACAGGTTGGAAAATCCATTCAGGGACGGCACATCCGGCCTTTCTATTCTTTTATAAGACCAATGCGTTTCCCATTCGGCACCTTCATTGATCCAGTCTTTCAGGATACCGATTTCCTTCTCGTTGAGCGGCGTGCCGTTTTTCGGCATTTTCTCGTCGGGGTCGTCAGTCAGGATACGCCGGATCATCTCGCTCGCATTCGCATCTCCGCGCACCACCGGTATTTTGCCCGATTTGCCTGGTTCCAGCATTTCATGCTCAAACAGGAAGCTCACATCGCCGGCCTTCTTCACGCCGCCGTGGCAGCCCATGCAATGTTTGTTGAGGATCGGTTTGACATCGGCATTGTAATCCACCTTCTTCCCAAACGGGAGGCCGCCCCAGGAAAAGTACATTACCGGCACCGCCACCACCACTAAACCGATCAAAAATCTGGTCTGCATTGATTTTATTTTAAATAATTATTTTTTTTTTTTT
>CAMLNK010000914.1 GCA_946481035.1 uncultured Dyadobacter sp.
TTTGAATGGTTGCTGTCTGACGTATCGATGAAGCGCGGTGTCTGTCGCGGCGCGGCCCTGATGGATACGAATGAAGTCCCAGTCATCATTCATCGCGAAGAACCCATCGGCTTTTTCGCGGGGGTCTATGTTAAAAGAGCCTATACTGGCTGCGGAATACGTCTTGCCAAATTCATCGAAAACCTTGAAGTTCTTCCCGTCGAACCGCGCCAGGCCCCGCTCGGTCGCAAGCCACATATAGCCCAAATCGTCCTTTGCGATGGCGTAGACGCTATTTTGAGGCAAGCCGTCTTCGTCGGTAAAATGTTCCACACGAAAGCCCTGTAACCCCGGCGGCCGCGCGTTTTGCGACCAGGTACGGACAGAATTGCAACATAATAGAAATAGCGAAAGGCAGACGAAACAATAGCTTTTATTCACCGGGGGAAACTAATGCATACACAATAGTTGACAATTTAGAAATTATTCGACGCATTTCGATGAAAAATGTGAAATCGACACTTTCTGAAAATGCGCTGAGAAGTTTCTCTTGTAGTAGCTATTGTATATCTAAAAGAAACGCTGCCGGTGATATGCCCGTGGTTCAGGCCTCCATACGTTTGTCAGGATTTTGCATGGCCTCGCGGTATGGGGATTCGTATTGTTTGTAAACTGCTTTTTTGAATCGTGGTAGCTGGATATGGCACCGAGCTTGTTCAGCAATTTGATATAGTACCATGCGAAATCCACCTGATGGGGCTTGAACCCGCTGCGGGCGCTTTTCGGGAAGAGATGGTGGTTATTATGCCATTCACCGGCAACGATCCCCGGCCAGAGCTGGTTGATCGACCGGTCGTTCTGATTGAAGTCGGTTCCGGGGCGTTGTTTATCCTGGCCCTTTCCATGCCCTTCGTAGTTAAAGGTACGGACGCCCACCGCCCAGAAGCCCGCGGCACCGAACAGCGTGCACGCCAGTGCATGCCCGCCTAGCAGGAAGAACGCCGCGTACCAGAACGACCAGTTGAGCAGCCAGTAAAGCATTGCCCTCGCCGGATGCTGGTAGGAGCCCCATTTAAGGTATTGCTGATAGGAATTGGCTATCACACCGGTATGCCGCATGAGCAATTTCACGCGGTTGTACTGCTGTTCGCTGAGGTCGGCCGCGATAGGCTGATGATTCACATCGGCCAGGAAGCAATAAAGGAACCCGGCTTCGGCATTGTAGGGATCGCCGGGACGGTCGGATTTGGCATGGTGCACATGGTGCGAAACCACGTAGATCTCTTCCGGGATCATACAAACCGTGAGATTTTGCGTGAATACCCGCCAAAAGTGATTTTTGAATTTATATGCGCCGTGTGTGCAGTAGCGATGGTGCCAGATCGTGCCGTGCGTGCCCATGATGAACATGCTGTACACGAATGCCGCCAGCAGCAGCCAGAGATTAAAGAATTTAAAAATGAAAAGCGCCAGAAATGGTACCATCCCAAGCACTTTTACCCAGCTCATAAGCGACAGCCAGTTCCTCCTGTCCTGCACCACGTTTAACCGTTTGAAGAATTCGGCGAAAATTTGACGGGGGCCGGGTTTGATCAGATTTCCGTGTTCATCCTGCCATCCGTACGAAGGCGTGCGAAGAACGATGTCGATAAATGCCATAGAGGTGGGTTGTAATGCTAAGTTTTGAAATAAAAAATCCTCCCGGAAAGGAGGATTATACGTTTGCCGTGTAACGTGACCGCTTAGGCCAATGTAACGTTGACAGCATTCAGACCTTTACGGCCATTCTCAACTTCGTAAGTTACAAGGTCATTTTCACGAACATTGTCTTTCAGACCTGATGTGTGTACAAAAATGTCATCTCCGCCATCTTCAGGAGAAATGAAACCGAAACCCTTCGTTTCATTAAAAAATTTGACTCTACCCTTGTTCATACTTATTACTTTTTTGTTAAGCTTCAAAGGTAGAATAAAATTCCGATGTTGTAACGCAAATATGTTATTTGTAAAATTAATGGTGAAGATTAACCAGCGTCTGGTAATTTTCGCTGTACAAAGTGCCCGAAATCCAATCCCTTAAAATGTATTTGAAGAACAACATAGGTGGCTCGTGAGTGTCGATCGCCGCTTTGAAATAGGCCATAGCCTCCGCTGTTTCGCCGATCGAAGCATAGACAATGCCCAGATCATAGTTGGCAACGACGCTGGTTTTGCGCAGCGATGCCATTTGTGTGAGGATGTCCCGTGCACTTTCCGTCTCTCCCGATAGTCCGAAGAGAACGCCGCAGGCACTCAGCGTAATACCGTTGTAATTGATCTCCAATGCCGTTTCTAGCGCCTCCTGGGCTTCCGGATATCGTTTCAATGTGATCAGGTTCAGGCCGGTGATCATATGGCCACCCCAGAACGAAGGGTCCAGCGCCACGAGCTTGCGCCCCTGCGCCACCGCCAGGTCGAACCGGGCCGAAATCCAGTACACATAAGCCGCATAAAAATTGTTGATCAGCGAAAACGGTTCGAGCGTGAGCGCGTGGGCCGCTTCTTCTTCCGCCTCTGCCGGCCGGTCGGTAAGGGCGAGGTACAATGCGTACTGGCCGTGCAGGTCGGCCGTGTTCCAGTTCAGTTCCAGTGCTTTTCGGAACGACGTTGCGGCGGCGGAGAAATCCCATTCGTATAGCATTTGCATCCGTGCGAGCGCGAGGTAGCTCTCGGCAATGGCGTCGTCCAGTGCCAGCGCATGTTCGGTGGCCTCTTTCATGAGCGGCAACGCCTTTGCGGCGGGTATATGCCTGTAAAACCACATATTCAGGTAGCAGGAAGCAATCCCGGAATAGGCTATCGCATAAGAAGGATCTATTTCCAATGCCGCCCGGAAATACCCGATGGCTCTGTGGTAGTCGTCGCTTCCACCAAACTTGTTGTGGTAAAACCGCGCCCGGAGGTAAAGCTGGTAAGCCTCCTTATTATGGGTATAGCG
>CAMLNK010000915.1 GCA_946481035.1 uncultured Dyadobacter sp.
GGATGACCACTATGAAAAACATTTCCAGGATTACATTATACATGTTTTTGGGGCTGATCGGCTATCCGGCAAGCGCTCAGGGGCAGCTGGTCTCGTATCTGAGTGAAAATAGCCAGGCTGATCGGTCCCGGCAACCGCAGTATATTCAGTTAAAGGATGGGCTCAAAACGCTTGAAAATAAATTCAATGTATCGATTGCTTACCAAACCGGGCTGATCGACCAGATTCAGATAGAGAGAAAACTGCTGATATCGGCCGGTAAGGACGCTACAATCGAAAGCATGCTTGAAACGATCCTGAAAGACTCGAAAATACATTATCGGAAGTCGCGCGAAGGATTCTATCTGCTCTACAAGGAGGAGAATGCGCCAAAGGCCCAGGTGAAAAACGCGGGCGACTCGCCGAATGTCCTGCTGAAAGTCGACGCCAGCGCCGCCTACGATAGTAAAGCATTCGGTGTGAGCGGCAAAGTGACTGAAAAAGCGACAGGGAATGGAATCCCGGGTGTGAACATTCTCCTGAAAGGCGCTAATATCGGCACAGTTACCGACGAACATGGCGGGTTCAGCATCGAGGTGCCATCGACGGAGGGAGTGCTGGTATTCTCTTACATCGGATATGTTACGCAGGAAGTCCCCATTGCCAATCAAGCCGTGGTGAACGTAGTCCTGGCTGAAAATGTCCAAGCCCTTTCCGAGGTAGTGGTGACCGCATCGGGGTTCAAGGAGGCGGCCGACCGCTTGGGCTCCACCAGCAGTAAGGTCGCCGGAGAGGCATTGGCGAGGTCGGGAGAAACCAGCGTGATCAACGGCCTGGCCGGGAAAGCGGCGGGGGTGCAGGTGTCCAGGGCGGCAGGAGATCCGGGGGCGGCCGCATTTATCCAGATACGCGGCCAGAACACGCTCACGGGCAACACGCAACCGCTGATCGTGGTGGACGGTATTCCGATCAGTAATACCACCGAGGGCGGTACCTCGGGCGGGGTGGTGCCCCAGTCGCGCCTGAATGACATCAATCCGAATGATATCGCTTCCATGCAGATACTCAAAGGCGCCTCTGCGGCCGCATTGTGGGGCTCACGCGCTGCAAACGGCGTAATTCTGATTACCACTAAAAAAGGTGCCGACAGTAACAAGCTCAATATCAGTTTCAGCTCCACATTCTCTGTAGACCAAATTAACCGTTTCCACCCTTTCCAGGGCAAGTTCGGACAGGGCGCCGGAGGTGTCTACAATCCAAACGGCGCCAACGCCTGGGGGGATAAGATCGCCGACCGTGCAGGGGGAGAGGATGAGGTCAATTCGGCCGGGGCCTTTTTTGAGGCTTTGGACGGCAGCAGGTATTATCCCATTATCAAGAAAAATTCGCGGGACGTGTTCAATACTTCCAACTATGATAAGGTTTTTCGCGATGGCCACTTTACAGACAATGCGTTGAGCCTGAGCGGAGGGGATCAGAAAACCACTTATTTTTTTAGCATTGGAGATATTCGCCAGAAAGGCGTGCAGCGCGGGAACAGCACCTATAACCGGACAACACTGCGCTTGAATGTCGAGCGTAAGTTTAATGAAGTGGTGCGTATGTCGGCAACGGCAGCCTACACCAAGAGCTTTTCGGACAGAATTCAGCGGGGCAACAACCTGGCAGGGGCCATGGTAGGCCTTTTGCGCAACCCGGCAGATTTCGATATCTCCGATTACAAGGGGAGCTACTATTCCAGCCCGACGGCCTCGCCGGTTACCGGACGGCAGCGCGGGTACCGCAGCTACCTGGGAAGTGTGATCAATCCGGCCAACAACAATGCGCTCTGGGCGCTCTATGAACAGCAGAATTCTACCGACGTCGACCGTTTTATGAACAGCGCCGAATTGGGGATCAAGCCCGCCGCCTGGCTGGATATCGTCGCTCGCGCCGGACTGGATACCTATTCTGATGAACAGATCAATTATTTTCCGGTCAACGACATTACCGGCGCAGGAACAGGCCAGTACAAAGAGCAGATCACCAAAGAAACCCAGGTAAATGCCGACCTGCTGGCCCGCGCCACCAAAGATTTCGGCCCCAATTTCAGCTCCACGTATGTAGCCGGCGTGAACGTCAATAACCGGAAATACAACAATATGGGTGTGACGATCTCCAATTTTCTGGTGGCCGACGCGCCGGCAAACTTTGCCAACGCTACCGCGCTCAACCGTACGCCCGTAAATCTGAAAACCGAGGTCCGGACGGTCCGGGCATATGCTACTGCAAGTTTTGCGGCTTATGATGCATTGTTTCTCAACCTGTCCGGTGCTGCGGAATCGGCCTCGTCTTTCGGTGCGCTTTCCGACAAAACGTTCTACTATCCCTCGGCGGATGTTGCCTGGGTCTTTACGAGGTTGAAATGGATGGATCGTGTGGAGGCCATTAATTTCGCGAAACTGCGCGCGTCCTACGGCGTTGTGGGGGTGCAGCCGCTTCCATACCGCTCCAATACTATCTTTTCTTCCACCATTTACAGCGCCAACCCCTGGGGCGATAACCTGGTCGGTTCCCAGTTCGGTAATGGTGCTTATACACAAGGCAGTTCTTTGGGCGACCAATACCTGAAGCCTGAGCGAAAGACCGAATACGAAGTCGGCTTGGATATGCGCCTGCTCGACAACCGCCTGAAATTGGGCTTGACCTACTATAACAATAAGGTACGCGATGTGTTAGTGCCGGTAACCCTGGCGCCTACCACGGGCTTTGCTACCAAGTACACCAATGCCGCCGTACTTCAGAATAAGGGACTGGAAATCGATTTGAGCTATGATGTGATCCGTAAGGGAGGTTTCAATTGGGCTGTTCGCGGGAACTTCACCCGGAACCGCAGCAAGGTGCTCGATCTGGCAGGGACGCAGTCGCTGTACCTGGTGGGCGGTATCGAAAACTTTCTCGACGCCCGGGCCGTTGTGGGGCAGCCCACGGGGG
>CAMLNK010000916.1 GCA_946481035.1 uncultured Dyadobacter sp.
GCGGCGACCGCAAACGTTTATTGACTATCCGTGAGAAGATGGACCTCGTATTTAACGCATAATTACACTTCTTACAAATGCGAAAAAGGCCCGGGTAACCGGGCTTTTTTTGTGCCTTGTTGTAGTATAGAAATGTGGTTGAAAATTTTCAACTTGCGGTTATATCAACACACTATATCATATGTATTACGAATTCATATCCTCCCTGAGTGAAATCCTGCCCGTTGAAGATCAAACCAGGTCACTGTTCCAGCAAAGGTTAAAAATCGTGAAGGTTCCGAAGGGGCGGGTACTGCTCTCGGACGGTGAAACATGCGACAAACTCTGGTACCTGCAATCGGGCCTTGTGCGTGGCTACCATTTCGCAGCCGACGGCCAGGGCAATTTCCGCGACGTCACCGATTGGTTTGCCAGCGAGGGCGACTTCTTCCACGCCGCCGACAGTTTCGTAAAGCAGCTCCCTTCCCGCGAATACATCGAGACCCTGGAACCCTCCGTACTCATTTACATTACAAGGGCTGACCTCTACGAGCTATATATGAACCATCCTCAGGCCTGCTGTATCGGCCGCATCATCGCCGAACGCCTGTTGCTGACGCACCAGGATCTGCTTCGCGACATGCGCACGCTCTCCGCGCCCGAGAAGCTCGAATCGTTCCGCACGCGCTCCCGTGAGCTCTTCAACCGCGTACCTCAAAAGTACATTGCTTCCTACCTCGGCATCTCCGAAAACTACGTCAGCAAGCTCAAATCCCGCCCCTGAATTTTCTTCCTTTTTACAGGTCCGTTCCTTCCTTTTCCCAGAACGGGTGTGGTTCGTACCCATTTTATTTGTACAAAAAATATAAATAATATGAAGAACACATGCTACTTAGTTACGATGGCCTTTTGGGGGCTTGTTGGTTCAGCGCAAAGCGCTCATTGTCAGGAGCAAAAGAAGCTTCCGGAAGGGATTCCCAGTAATCACGCTAGTACGGACTATCGGTGGGACGTTAGTTTGGACGCGTATCGGCTTAAAGATCCTCCCATGACCCCGTTTTTTACATTAAGGTATTCCCCAAATATGCGAGGTGCCTACCGTTGGTCCATTACGGGTTTTAATTGGGGTGGAGAGGACAGTGCCAAATCCGCTGATTCGGCTGGGATCTTGACGCCCAATGCCCCATTCGAACTCCATTCGCGGCGCTTTACGATTGGTACCCTCTTCGGTTACGAAATCAGACGGAACTTGAAAAAGGGACAGTTGTTCTACGGAGCTGATGTTTGGTTTTATTGGGATAACGGCTATAAAAATGCTGCATCTTGGCCTCGCACATCCCAGCAAAATTTAGGTCTGGATCCATTCTGCGGATATAAATATCAGTTAACAAAACGCTTTTCCGCCTCAGTAGAAAGCTGTATGATTTTTTCCTACAAGTGGCAGTCGGTCGGAGACAAAAAGCATGGGTTCTCATCCAGAAGCCGACATTTTAACATTGAGCCGAAACCCATAAGCAAACTGAATTTTACATTTCACTTTTAACTACAACACTATGAAAACGAAGAGCATTAATATTTGCATAGCATTTATTTTATTTCAAATTGGATTGGTAATAACTGCAATTGGGCAGAGTCTCACGGTGACCTGCGAGCCGCCTTATACTTGCTCATATGCACTTCCTAACAAAGCCTTACATGAATATTCCGTTGCCATGAATTCTTTTGCTAAATGTGATAACGGTAAAAATTGTAAATACAAGTGGGAGGTTACCAATGGGCATATTATCTCGGGAACATATGCAAACCCGTCAGTTCTTGAAGCGAATGGCGCAATTAAAATTGCGGTAGAATGGGATAACACTAATGGGAACGGAGTAGTAAAGGTCACTTCCACAGGGAAGCCGAATCCATCGACCCCTGAGTGCGATCTATGTCCATCCGGCATAACGCAAACCAAAACTATCCCCATCCGCTATCTGGGTACGCCCGGCAATATCAAAATAAACGGCGTCGCGCAGAGCGGAAGCTACCAAATCAATTGCGGCACGGCGCCGATCAACGTATCAGTGGATCCGGTGACGAATGCAACCAATTACGTTTGGACTTATCCGGCTGGCTGGACGCTTTCGGGAAGCGGAAATATCGTCACGCTTACGCCAAATGCCGGTTCAGGTGGTGTGATCAAGGTGACGACTTCGAGAAACGATGTGCCTGGTCTGACAACGTCGTCACAATTAACTATCACCAGACCGGTCCCGCCTAAACCCGTCATCAATTCACCGGATATCTTGCTTTGCAACCCCAAAACGATTACCGCGACGGCCGGCAATGCCACAAGCTACAACTGGGTAGCCACAGGCGGCATTACAGCCAATTCGCCCGGCAATACCAACTCTGCGCAGATAACCGGTGTTTCTGATGGTACCGTGAAGGTTTCTGCTACTTCATCGGTATGTGGAGTAACCTCAGCTTTCAGCAATCCCATTAATGTCAAACGAAGTGCTCCGCAGCCAGCTTCCTTGCTCGTAACTGCCAACGGCGGCGGTTCGCCCGACTTCATGTGCAACGGCGCGGGTGTAATGCTCAACGCGTATACTGCCGAGCCGGGGACACAATTTGGTATGTGGACATCCAGCGACCCCGGGAATACGATTCTCAATTCCAATGGCGGAACCGCTTATTTCAATTCCTATGTCAACAATTGCTATGGCATTGACATTACCGTCAGCAACTGCTTCGGGTCGGTGCAGAAAGGGATCACCATTTGTGTCGACAACTGTGCCAAGGGGGCGCCGATCTATAAAGTATTTCCCAATCCGGCGAAAGATCAGGTGAAAATTCAATTTGATGACGCGCAAGCTGTTGAGCGATTACCGCAGATAATCAGATTATTCAGCGAAGTTGGCGGAAAGGAGGTAAGGGCAATTGAGGCACCAGAACAATATGCAACGACTGCCTTCCTGCAAGACCG
>CAMLNK010000917.1 GCA_946481035.1 uncultured Dyadobacter sp.
CCGCCAATTTCATGCTGGTTCCCGCAGGTACGCTCACGAATGGCAAAAACTACACTGTAACGGTTAAAAACTCCTCTTCATGCCCTGCATTACCTGTGCCGAAAACTTTCTTTTTCGCGGTCGGTTCCGGTAGCATAAATCAACCACAACCACCGAAACTCGTCAACTTTACGATCGAACTGAATGGCTTTCGGAACGATCTTGACGGCCTTGCCTGGGAAACATCCGATTACATCCTTGGCATCGAACTTATCGACCCCGATGGGAACCTTTTGGCGTTAGTCGACCCGAATGGCAATCAGGTCTCGCAATTACTGGTTGATTCTGAAAACTCGGGTGTAATAATGGTAGGGAATAATAAACCGGAAGGAAAATACAAGCTAAGACTGAAAATGCTCAACATATTCAATCCGCTCCTCTACTACCCTTTTGACCAGCCACACTTTTCAGTATTTCTCAATGGGCAAGCGCAGGTAAATCCTCATGTGATCACCGCAAATTTTGCTGATCCTAACTCCTTCTCGCATGAGTGGAAAATCGGATTTCAGTTTGGCGATATAGTTCTCGATATCAAATAATAAGTCTTAAAATCTAAACAAACATGCTATGAAAATCTCCCAATTTTTGCTGACAACTTCCATCCTCGCGGCCTGCGCATTAGCGTCCCATGCGCAACATTTGAGGTACACTACCAAGGCATTGACGCTTAGCCGAAACGGCGATGTGCTTACTGCCGTCGATGCATCGGGCAGGCACCTTGCGAATGTAGATTTAACAAAACCCGGGCTGAAAGGAAAGGTTATCGCCTTCACTTATTCCAGCAAAAAGAAAGAAATCGATAGCGAAGTAACAGAGCCCGTTACAAGCCTCACGCTCTTCCCAAACCCTGCTTCCAAAGAGGTACAGCTTAATTTGAAGGGAACCTGGAAATATCCTGTTGACATACAGATCCTCGATCGTAGCGGGAATGCGATGCAAACCGATCGCCTGGAATCGTCACAACGAGCATTAAATATCGCGTCGCTCCGGCAGGGTGTCTACATCCTGAAAGCAGAGTCTGGCGAATCCAGGGCAGTGGAGAAGTTGGTTGTGGAATAGGAGTTGACAGACGATATAGATTAAAACCAGTTGGGTAATGAAAACAGAAGCCAGACCTTGCCTGGCTTCTGTTTTGATACCGGATACTATTTCCCCGCAAGATTCTTCGAGAAAAACGGCAGCATCTTCGTCTCGATCCGCTCTCCAATCTTGTTGATATGGTCGCCCTGATATTCCTCGTATGAATGCTCGATCTTGTAATTGTCGAGTACCTGATGTAGGATTTTTATATTAGCGGCAATAGGCTGGTCACGGTCGCCGGCGTCGAAACCGATTCCCTTCATTTGTTTTAAATTCGTAATGTATTGATCGATGCTTGGTAGCGGCATGTTGGCATTCCACTTGATTTCGGCAGCGGGATTTAGCTTGCCATTTTCGACAATCGGATCGGTGTAGAAGGGCGGGCGCAAAGGATTAGGCGACCAGGCGGAGGCATAAGCGAGTGCGGCTTTGGTCATAAAATCAGCCTTTGCAATGTCGTCGGGCGTTTTCACGGCCTCGATTTTCGCGAGCGCCTCCGCGGAACGCGGGTTGCCCGGCGCCAGGCAGCAAGGGCTCAGAAGGTAAATGCTCGAAAATATTTCGGGATGCCGCTCGCCGATACGAATTGTACCGTACCCACCCATCGAATGCCCGGCCAGACCGCGACTTGCAGCTTTGGCGATCGTCCGGTAATGCTGGTCGACGTAGGCAACGAGTTCTTTGGATACAAAATCTTCCCAGTTTCCGGCGGTGATGGAATTGGAATAATAGCTGCCGCCGGTGCGCGTGAATGCATTCGGCGTGACGATGATCATCTCCTGCGCCTGACCGGCTGTGAACACCTTATCGACAATGACAGGCAGGTTAATCCAATGCTTCACAAACCCGTACCACTGCGCGTCTGTATCGGTGAAGCCGTGCAGCAAATACACCACAGGGTAGCGGCGTTTCGACTCTTTTTTATAGCTCGGCGGCAGATATACCGACACGTCCGGATCGGCAGGATTACCTTCCAGATTGCCTTCTAGCGACTTGCCATGAACTTTAATGCGTTCAACTGAGCCTTTCAACAGCGATTGCCCGAATGTAAAAACCGGTGCGAGCAGGATCACAAACAAAAAGGCGGTTAATCTTTTTCTTTTCATTACGGTCAGGTTTGAATGTGCCGTAAATTAAGAAAGATTAACCGCCCGTTAAAGCGCATCGAATGCGGATCAGTAATTAAACCGCTGTCCTTCCGACAAAGTCGAAACATGCCGCATTTTCCCGTGGCGGAAATCGCTGTAAAGCTCCTTGATTTCCTCCTGATGGTCGGAAATGAAAGGGCCGTGGGAGACGATGCTATCATTCTGCGGCTCGCCCGCGTACAATACCACGCGCGCACCTTCCGCGCCTGCCGCGACAGTCAGCATACTCTCCTCCTCGGCCACGCCACGGCTCAACCATCCGATCTGATTTATTTTCAACACCTTCCCTTCATCTCCTACCGTCACATTTCCTTCAATTACATACAAAAATGCATTGTAAGACGCTGGTAGTGATTCTGTGAGGGTAGCGCCTGGCTGCAACCGGATATCCGCTACAATGAGCGGCACATAGTTCTTCACCGGCGAACGCAGGCCTGCAAACGTGCCGCTGTACAGCACCGTTTTTACGCCATTCCTTTCAGCGGCCGGTGCGTTTTCAAATGTCAGGTCCTGAACCCGCGGAGCGGTCCAGCGATCGGCTTTGGGCAGGTTCAGCCACATTTGCAGCAAACGCATCCGCGACCTGCCTTCGATTGTTTCGGAATGCACGATGCCGCTACCGGCGGTCATCATTTGAAAATCTCCCTGCTTCATCGTGTGCGTTTCGTCGCCG
>CAMLNK010000918.1 GCA_946481035.1 uncultured Dyadobacter sp.
TTTAAAATAGGGCGGTAGGAATCTACGCGGCGGTCGCGGAGGAATGGCCAGGTCGTGCGGTAAAAGTCGAGCTTTTCCAGGTCCAGTTCTTCCACGTGCGTTACTTCGCCCTCGTGCGGAGCCAGGTAAAGCAGCCTTCCCTGCGGATTGGCAATGAACGATCCGCCCCAGAATTGCTGGTCGGCTTCACAGCCTACACGGTTCACCGAAACCACATAAACGCCGTTCGCCACGGCATGCCCGCGCTGCACGGTTTGCCATGCGCCGTATTGTTCTTCATTAATAATCGGATCGGTCTCATTCACATCCCAGCCGATAGCGGTAGGGTAGAAGAGGATCTCGGCTCCCATGAGGCTGGTAATGCGGGCAGCTTCGGGGTACCACTGGTCCCAGCAGATGAGCACGCCTATTTTGGCAAATTTGGTATTGAATATCCGGTAGCCGTCGGTATCCTGCTCGGTTACGGGGGCGTCTCCCGGCGTGAAATAGAATTTTTCGTAATAACCCGGGTCATCGGGAATGTGCATTTTGCGGTACTTGCCCAAGTAAGCGCCGTCGGCATCGAGCACGGCGGTGGTATTGTGGTACAATCCATGAGCACGTTTCTCGAACAGCGAGGCGATGATCACCACACCCAGTTCCTTCGCCAATGCGCCTAATGCATCGGTCGATGGGCCGGGAATGGCTTCGGCCAGGCCAAAGTTGCCATGGTCTTCGACGTCGCAGAAATAGAGCGATTTGAACAGCTCTTGCAGACAGATAATATTCGCGCCTTTTTGCGCAGCTTCACGGATTTTTTCGGTAGCCTTCTGAAAGTTAGCATCAACGTCCGAAGTGCAGCTCATTTGCACCAGACCAATGTTTACTTTTTTTGCCATTTTGGATGTTTGTGTGGATGAACGGATTGTCGGAAATGCAACACTATTTTGGCTGCGGGAGTTCTGGGATCGGGAAATCGAACGAAATATCGTTCATGCATTTGAAATGGCCTTTCGGACATTTGCTGTAACCGATCTTCGAACACGGGCGGCAATCGAGGCCTTTTACTTCCAGTTTTTCAAATGTGGTACGGTAAGGATACATCCCAAATTCCGGAATGGTATTGCCCCAGATCGAATACACTTTCTTCCTGAACGCGGCCGCCACGTGCATCAGCCCCGTGTCGTGCGTGAACACGATCAATGCCTTTTGTATTAGGGAAGCCGACTGGTTGAAATTGTATTTCCCGCAGGCATTCAAAATCTGTGCGTCGCCTAATGCAGTACGAATGGCTTCCCCGGCTTCGAAATCCTCCGGGCCGCCTAGCAGAATGACTGGGTGGCTGATCTTCCGGCAAAGCTCGATCATGCGTGGTGCAGGCATTTTCTTGGTGAAATGCTGCCCGCCGATCGCATAGGCGACGTAGCTTTTGCGGTGCGTTTCCGGCAGCCATTCGAGTTCTACCTGGTCTTTGTAGGGAATAAAATAGTCGAGCCCTTGGCCGTCGTTTTGGATATTGAATGTTTTCAGAGTATCCAGACAGCGGTCCACGATATGTGTATCGGGCAGGTAGTTGACCTTGAACTGCGTCATGAGCCACTTCTGCACATTCAATTTCTCGAAACTGAATGACGGTACACCGAGCGTCCATTTAATACGAAGCGTACGGATGTTACGGTGGAGATCGATAATGTAATCGAACTTTTCTTTTTTGAGCAATGCGAGCAGCTCTTTTGCATTGCCTTTTTCAAGCAGCCACACCTTATCAATGTAAGGATTGTCGCGGAGGAGAAATTCGAATTTGCTTTTGGTAAAATAGTGGATTTCGGCCTCCGGCATCTGCTTTTTCAGGCAGCGCACCACGGGCGTCGTGAGTACGATGTCGCCGATGGAGGAAAAGCGCAGAATGAGGAATTTGACCGGTTTATTCACTTTGAATTTCCTGTAATAGTTGTAGCGGGTTCAAATGCGCCGGGCGCGGGTGCTTCCAGCGTTTGTGCGTCCAGAGCCAGTTATCGGGCTGGCGGCGGATATCTTCTTCCAAATAGCCGATCTGCTTTTGCAGGATGCTGTTCGTAGGGTCCTGCTTGGGTGTTTCGGTGATCGGCCGGAAATACGTTTTGTAAAACCCGCGACGCAGTTCGTTTTTGAGAATACCCATATACAGTACCGGTGAGTTCAACCGGCGGGCGATGAGTTCGACGCCGCGGTAGACACCCGTGTCCTGATTCAGGAAACGGGTCCAGAATGCCTTTTCCGGAACGGCCGACTGGTCGTTGATCAACACAAACAGAAACGGTCTGTCACGCGGCTCGAATGCCTTTGAAATAGCTTCTTTCATTGTTACCATCTCGGTACCAAAGCGGGTGCGCACGTTTCTGAACCAGTCTTCGAAAGTATCGTTTTGCAACTCGTGGTACACGACCACGATCTGGTGCGGCAATTTCGCGGAGGCGAAAAGATTGAGCATTTCCCAGTTGCCTAAATGTCCGGCTACCACCACCACATTCTGCTTTTTTTCGAAATAATGCATCAGGATGGGCGTTTCCAAATCGAAGCGTTGCAGCAGGTCGTCTTTCGAAACCGACTTCATTTTAATGGTTTCGAAGATAATGTCGGTGAAATTGCGGTAAAATTTCGCGGCGATTTCATGGATTTTGGTTTCGCTGAACTCCGGAAAGCTGTTGCGCATGTTTTGCAGCACCACTTTTTTGCGGTACTGGCCAATGTCGAAAATCAGGAAACGGACGATGTCGGAAAGCTTGTAGAGCGCTCCCCAGGACAGCTTCGAGACCGCATTGAGCAGCATCAGAAACAAATGGGTCGGGAACGCTTTCATGGAAGGAACATCTTGTACTAAAACGGTAATTAGGCTGCAAAGTTAACACTTTGATTGTATTTTACCTGAAATTACCCGCTGAACGGCAGGAGCAGGAAGCTTAGAAGCGTTGGAAATTAAGC
>CAMLNK010000919.1 GCA_946481035.1 uncultured Dyadobacter sp.
CGAGTAAGGACTTGAAGTTTAATCTGGAAAACAGCCACTGCACAAAGTAGAAATTGGCGACTAGCACCGTCACATAAAAAGCAGTACACAATCCTGCATAAAGAGCTATCCCCCTAGCAAATTGACTTTCATGTGACATAACCTTTCACCACCTCCCCCGCTCATACTGCACCGGCCACGCAATGCTTTCTTTCAAATCCCGCGCCGCTTCCAGCGGAAAGTAGGGATTTCGTAAAATCTCCCGTGCCATGATGATCATATCCGCATCGCCATTCACGAGAATAGTTTCCGCTTGCAGAGAATTGGTGATCATGCCCACGGTTCCGGTCAGAATGCCGGTTTCCCGTTTAATGCGCGAGGCAAATGGCAACTGATAGGCTGGACCGATGGTGATCTGCTGGTGCGAAGCCAGGCCGCCTGACGACACGTCGATCAGGTCAATGCCTTTGTCTTTGAGAATGTGCGCGAGTTGCACCGATTCGTCGGCGTTCCAGCCGCCTTCGGCCCAGTCGGTGGCGGAAATGCGGGTGAATAGCGGGAGGTCGGCTGGCCATTGGGTGCGCACGCCCTCGATAATGCGAAGCAAGAGGCGGATGCGGTTTTCGAAGCTGCCGCCATATTCGTCGGTGCGGTGGTTGCTGAGAGGTGACAGGAACTGATGCACCAGGTAGCCATGCGCGGCGTGGAGCTCTATCACTTTGAAACCGGCCTGTAATGCACGTTTGGCGGCGGCAGTGAAGTCGGCGACGACCTTATCAATACCGGCAATGTCCAATGCGGCCGGCTTGGGATAGGTATCCGAAAATGGGATCGCAGAGGCCGAAAAGGTTTGCCATCCACCCTGGTCCTGAGGCACTTCGGCACGGCCTTTCCAGGGCACGGCGGTACTGGCCTTCCTGCCCGCGTGAGCGAGCTGCACGCCCGGCACACACCCCTGCGCACTGATGAACGCGGTGATCTGCGAGAGTTTTTCGATATGCTCGTCTTTCCAGATGCCCAGGTCTTCGGAGGAAATGCGGCCCTCGGGTGATACGCCGGTGGCTTCGGTGATGATCAGTCCCGCGCCGCCTACGGCACGGCTGCCGAGGTGGACGAGGTGCCAGTCGGTGGCGAAACCATCGACGGACGAGTACTGGCACATGGGTGAAACGACGATCCGGTTTTTGAACTGGATGCTTTTAATGGTAATCGGTGAAAACAGCTTTGACATGTTGGCAGAATTAGATTGGGCTAATATAGACTATCAACCCGCATTATCCTGCAAACGTGCGATATTCCTGAACAGGATTGCCTTGTCGGACTCCGAATGCGCAAGCTTGATGGCCGTTTGGTAATGCGCAATGGCCTGTGCGTCATCGACGCCGGTGTAGAGATTACCCAGCAACGAATAGTAGAAATGGTTGTTGGTCAGGTTCAAATGCAGCGCCTCTGCGATCGCGGTTTCCTTTCCGCTTACTTTGGCAAGGGCATAAATGCGGTTCAATGCGGCGATGGGCGAATACTCGATGGCCAGCAAATGGTTGTACAAATCCAGGATATGCGCCCACTTTTCGTGCGAATCCTCCTTATGGGTATGCCAATAGGCAATGCCGGCTTCGAGATGATAGCGGCTTAGTTTGTCGCCGGTAGAGGCGCGGCTGAGGTAATATGCACCGCGCTCGATGAGCTCCCGGTTCCATAACGACTCGTCCTGGTCTTCGTAAAGTACCATCTCGCCGTTCTGACTTGTACGCGCCTCGAACCGCGACGAATGGAAACACATCAGCGAAAGCAATGCGCTCACCTCGGGGCGGTCGGTCAGTTCGCTTTCCATTAAAAGAAAATTGAGCCGCATGGCCTCCGCACAAAGCTCCTTGCGCAGGGTAGTATTCTGGGAAATGGAGTAATAACCTTCCGAATAGAGTAAGTAAATGGTGGTCAATACCGTCTCCAGCCGCTCGCCGATCTCGGTCACGCTCGGCTGCGCGATACTGATCTTCCCCTCTTTCAGTTTCTCCTTCGCGCGTTGAATGCGCTTGTACACGACTTCTTTATTCAGCAAAAAGGCATCCGCGATCTCCTGCACGCCAAAGCCGCAAAGCAGGTTCAGCGCGAGCGCCACCTGCGAGTCGGCTGGGATAAGCGGGTTGCAAACCGCGAAAATCATCGCCAACTGGCTGTCCATAATATTTTTGGGCGACATATCGATCTCTATTTCCGCCTCCTTGTCCGCCGAATAGCGGATTTCCGACGCCACTTTTTGTTCGAACAGCGAATTGCGTTTCAAATGGTTTTTCGTCCGGTTTTTGGCAACCGTATACAGCCATGCAACCGGGTTTTCGGGTATTCCCTTCATGGCCCACGTTTCGGCGGCAGCCAAAAAAGTATCGCTCGCAATGTCCTCGGCTATTTCGACGTGCTCGATCCCGAAAAGGTAGCAAAGCACGGCAACCAGCTTGCGGTATTCGGTCCTGAAAAGATGTGGCAGCAGTTCTTTTTCCCCCATGATGGTAAGGTCCGGCGGGAAAGCCGGACCTCGCAAATATCAAAAAGGATCATCAAACTGCAATCAGAGCGCCTTTCGGATTTCCACATTCCCCCCGAATTCCAGGATAGGCACCGCCTTGGCAAGCTCCACGGCCTCTTCATAATCCGCCGCCCTGATGACCACCGCCCCGCCGATCGTCTCCTTTATCTCGGCATAAGGGCCATTCAGCACGGTTTTTTGTGCATCCACCACCAGCCCTTCCCCATCCCACCGCCTCCGGAGCACGATCCGGTCTTCGGCGGTCATTTTATCATACCACGCATGCCACTTCTCGAAATGCTCCTGCAATTGTTCGGGGGACGGCTGAATTTCCTTGTTCTTGAAATCGCGCCGGAATACCAATAAGAACTCGTCCATAATGCGGTAATGTTTTAAAGTGTCTGATGTGTCTGAATGCGAAAGCTAATCAG
>CAMLNK010000920.1 GCA_946481035.1 uncultured Dyadobacter sp.
AGACCGACCTCCCTTCGCCCTTCCTCCATCCTCCCTTACCTCAACTCCCCCCCCTTGAAACCGTTAACTCTCCAAAAACCCTGAAATACCCCCGAATTATCTCCGTAGGATAATCAAAATTGCCAAACCAGGTAAAATGAAATAGCATTGCGGCCGAAATCCAAGCAATGGTTGTGCCAATCCTTAGGACCGGCGATCATCTGCGCGGACAGGTATTCACAAAACAAAAGCTATGAAAATCAGCACATTTTTTACATTGGTTTGGCTCTGCGCGGCCGTACAATGCTTCGGTCAGGAAAAACTCTGGACCGCGGCTGACAAACAGTCTACCATCGACCAATTGATCCGCACACGCGATGCGGTGGTGAAGGAAACGGAAAACCTCACACCCGAGCAGTGGGCATTCCGCGAGTCGCCCGATCGATGGTCTATCGGCCAGATCGTCGAGCACCTGGCGCTCTGGGAAATCGTCTGGTTCAGGGAGCTGAGCATTGGCACACGCAACAAGCCCCAGCCGGAATTAATCAAAACCAGCCGCCCCGACAGCTATTACAGTGAGTTCATCATGGAGCCAAATCCTCACAAAGCCGCCGAAATCGCTGCGCCGACAGGGTTTATCAAAGGAAAGGACAACCTGACCTTTTTCCTGCGCGGCAGGGAGCAAAGTCTGGCGTTCGTGCGCAATAGCGAGGCCGATATGCGGGCTATCTTCGAACTCACCGGCACACCCGACCCGCGCAACATGCATCAGGTACTCATTTACCAATGGGGGCACACAGACAGGCATTTGCGGCAGATATTGAAGGTGAAGGAGCATCCGTCGTATCCACGGTAATGTAGGGGAGGAAAGGAGGAATGGAGGAAGGGGAGGAAGAAAGAAATTCCCTCCTCCATCCTCCCTTTCCTCCATCCTCCCTTCCTCCAAAATAAAAATTGTTTAATTATATAAAAAGGCGTAGGATTGCAGTCCCGATACAACTGACGTACCTCTCCTGAATGCAATCCCACCCCGAAAACAATGCTGATGACGCCGACTTGTGGAAGTCGTTTCGCGCCGGGGATGATGAGGCGTTCGGGCGGATAGCACGGCATTACTACAAAAGCCTTTTCAGCTACGGCACCAAGTTTTCGCGCGATCGCGAGTTTGTCAAAGACTGCATTCAGGACCTTTTCATGGAGCTTTGGGCCAAACGCGAGACGATCGGGGATACGGCGTTCGTGAAATTCTACCTCCTTAAATCGCTCCGGCGTAAAATCTATCGCGAAAGTCAGCGCCAGCAATGGCTCAACGAAGGCGACGAGCTCGATTTCTCCGCAGAGCCCAGCGGCGACGCTTCCATCGAAGAGCATATCATCGCCATCGAAACCAATGAGGCGATGCTCAGGGCGCTCAACGAACAAATCAACCTGCTTACCCGCCGCCAGCAGGAAGTCATCTACCTCCGTTTTTTCGAAAGTATGGATAATGAGGCCATCGCGCAGGTCATGGGGATCTCCCGGCCGGCCGTCGCCAATCTGCTTTACCGCACTATCCAGGAGTTGAAAGATCGTTTGTAAAAAGTCACGAAGGCAGACCTTCGCGCCATTTCTTTGTACTCCTTCCTCCATCCTCCCTTTTCTCCCTCTTCTTCTCCTTTTAAAAAATTTTCGATTTTTTTTGATTATTCCAATGCACCCCCTGCCTATGTATAGTTAGAAAACAATTATAACATGGATCAGTACCAGAAATACACCCTTGAAGACTTCGTCCTCGATGCCCGTTTTCAGGGCTGGGTGCGGTTTCAGGACGCCACGGATGCAGTATTCTGGCAGCAATATATCGACCAGAACCCCGCGCAGGCGGAGGACATTCACAGCGCCCGCAAGCTGCTCGACAGCGTGTACCGGCATTACCGTACGGACATCGACGAGGCGGAGATCGATCTCGAAATTCAGGGACTTTTGGAACGTGTCAGGGCGGAGAAAAGGCAGATGGTTGGGAGGAGAATGGAGGAAAGGGAGGATGGAAGAAGGGAGGATGGAGGAAAGGAGAAAGGAAGATGGGAGGATGGTATGGTCATTGGGTCAGGTATGGTCATTGAGTCTGAGGTTGCGTTTGGTGTTGTTGAGGAAGTGGGGCGGGTGGTACCGTTTGGCAAGCCCTGGTATGCGGGGGTTTTGATGAAAATGGCAGCTTGTGTGGTGCTCGCAATTGGCTTGGGATGGGCCGGATGGCAGTATTATCGCTCCAATGACGGCTACAATGGACTGGTTTCGGGCAAGGAGCTGGTAGAGCGCGTGAATACTTCCGGAAACCAGCAGGTGATCAGGCTGACGGACGGTACCCAGGTGGTACTTTACCCGCATTCCCGGTTGAGTTTCGCTGAAACATTTCCGGCCGATCAGCGTACTGTGTATCTGTCGGGCGATGCGTATTTTCAGGTGGCGAAAGATGCAAAAAGGCCGTTTTTGGTACAAACCACTGATTTGGTTACAAAAGTGCTGGGTACCAGCTTCTTCGTGAGAGCACAGGACGCATCGGACAAGACATTGGTAGAGGTGCGGGAAGGGAAGGTTTCGGTATTTAAACAAAAAGAATTTGCGGCCCGTAAGAATGCGCAGGCCAAAACACCGAACGGCATAGTGCTTACACCCAATCAGAAGCTGATTTTCGAACACGGCACCAGCGAAATGCGCCGGACGCTGAGCGATAACCCGGAAATCGTGCCTTCCGACAATCCGAAAACATTTGAATTTGTAAATACACCCGCTTCCTCCGTGCTCACCGATATCGAGGAGGCTTACCAGATCGACATCATTTTCGACCGTGATGTCATGAAGGGATGCCCCGTAACGGCGTCGCTGGGCGGGCAGACGATGTTCAACAAGCTGAGCATTCTCTGCGAGGTGATCGAAGCGCGGTATGAAGTGCTCGACGGCAAAGTAGTCATTTAT
>CAMLNK010000921.1 GCA_946481035.1 uncultured Dyadobacter sp.
ACTCTAACCTCTGCTACTCCGACTCGATAATGCCGCCTTTTACGTGATAAATCTGTTTTTCGGACCATTCCGGGACGCGGCAGTAATCCATTGCGGCGACTTTGCTGCGGACGCCGTTCGTGCAAATAACGACGATCGTCCGGTAAGGCGCCACCAGCGGGCGTTTTTCCCTGATCTCAGCCAGCGGGATATTGATTCCGCCTTCATTGAACTCCTCAAATTCCCAGTTTTCGCGTACATCCACCAGCACGGCATCCGGGCTTTTGGTCAATGCAAGAGCCTGTGGAAGATCAATGTCCGAGTAGGTTTTTTTTGACATAACACCATTTACCTGCCCAGTGCGTACGGATGGTCGTTCACTACCGGGATATTTTTCGCGATCAGCTTGTGAATGTCTTTGAGGTAAGTCTTTTCTTCCCTGTCGCAGAACGACATCGCAATACCCTTTGCCCCCGCACGGCCGGTACGACCGATCCGGTGAACGTAAGTTTCAGGAATATTCGGAATCTCGTAGTTGATCACGTGCGTCAGGTCGTCCACATCGATACCGCGGGCGGCGATGTCGGTTGCTACGAGCACGCGCGTAGTCTGGCTTTTGAAATTCTTCAATGCATTCTGGCGGGCGGTCTGTGACTTGTTGCCGTGAATGGCCTCCGAAGTAACGCCTGCCTTGCGCAGTACTTTCACCACTTTATCGGCCCCGTGTTTGGTACGTGTAAATACCAGTGCCGTCGCAATCGATTCGTCTTTCAGAATATGCAGCAACAGCGAGTTTTTGTCTGATTTATCGACAAAAAACACGGATTGACGAATGGTATCGGCCGTCGAAGAAACCGGCGTAACTTCTACTTTCGAAGGGTTTCTCAAAATGGTACCCGCCAAAGTCACGATCGCCGGAGGCATTGTGGCCGAGAAGAACAGCGACTGGCGCTTGTTCGGTAACAGCTTGATCACCTTCTTTACGTCGTGCACAAAGCCCATATCCAGCATGCGGTCGGCTTCGTCGAGCACGAAAAATTCCAATTGGTTCAGTTTAATGAACCCCTGGTTGATCAAATCCAGCAAACGGCCCGGCGTAGCGATAAGTACGTCCACACCCTTCGCCAATGCGTCGGTTTGCGGTTTTTGGCCTACACCACCGAAAATAACAGTATGTCTCACGCGCGTATGGCGCCCGTACGCAGCGAAGCTCTCACCGATCTGGATCGCGAGCTCGCGGGTAGGGGTCAAAATCAATGCACGGATACGGCTTTTTTCAAATTTCCCAACCGGGTTTTCATGCAGCAATTGCAGCATTGGAATCGCGAAAGCGGCGGTTTTACCGGTACCTGTTTGCGCACAGCCCAGCAAATCTTTATTTTCTAAAATAACCGGAATAGCTTTGGCCTGGATGGGAGTGGGAGTGGTGTATCCTTCTTCTTGGAGAGCCTTTTTGATCGGCTCTATGAGTTTTAAATCCTGAAATGTCATTTGGTCTTTTTAATGGCTGCCATTATTTTAATTCTTAAATGCAGCCCGGATAGTATATTTGGCCATTGTAGCCGAGAGTATAACAGAACTCTATTTTTAAACGTTCAGTGGATATACTCCGCAAAAGTACTCAGTATTACTCTAAATTTGACTATTAGCCATCAACACAACTACATTATGGGCAGAATTCTTACTCTCGCACTCTTTTTATCGCTTCTCTTCGCAGCCGCTCACGCACAGGATGTAATGGTCCGGAAAAACGGTTCTGTCATCGAAGGAAAGGTGATAGAAGTAGGTATCGACAAGGTTTTATACAAAATCAGCCAGGAGGCGAATGCCGCCAATTTCGCAGTCAGGAAGAACGAGTTGCTGAGGATTGAGTTTGGAAACGGGCAAACAGTCTGGTTTGATAAACGTGCTGAACGTAGTAATACGCGGGGACGCGAGCGGAATGCCCCGATAGTCCAGGACGAAGAATTTGGTAAAAACAAAATAGATTTTTCGCCATTCAAGGCATTGGACAGCGGCCCCGGCTTTGGGATCAGTTATGAGAGGATTCTCGACAAACGCGGCTATTTCGGCTTGCTTTTGCCATTTACATTGACCATTCCCGACAGTTACTACCTTCCGTCGATCGGCGAGGATTCCGACGACCAGATGTATTATTTCTCACCCAGTTTAA
This sequence comes from uncultured Dyadobacter sp., assembly GCA_946481035.1. Next base: position 2,153 of record CAMLNK010000921.1, read on the forward strand.
AAGTTTATCCGTTCGGGCAGAAACGCGTCACCTACGCGGTAGGCCCGACGCTTTTTACCGGGATCGGTACAAAGTGGCAATACACCAGTAGATACGATCCTTTAAGTGGCGTTACTACCAGTACTGAGGAAAAGCGCGACCGCTTCCGAATGGGAATGATCGTCAACAATTATGTCAATTTCCAGATTACCCCGCATTTTCAGATCGGTCTGAATGCCGGGGTAGGCCCGCGGTATCTGGATCGTGAGAAATATCGGTCGAGTAGTTACCGTAACGGACGAATGGAAATCACGGGTGAGTTCAACTTTAACCTCGGCTTCCGGTTCTGATCATTTCACGACGCGGAAAATGGGATAGCGCATATATTCCTTTTCCGCGTACTCCGAATTTTGGTAGATAAAATCCAGTTGGGCATTGCCATTTTTAGCAAACTCCGGATCGGCTTTGCGTTTCGCTTCAAGTTTGGCTTTCAATTCCGGTGATTTTTTGAGCAAATCCGCAGCCAGATCTTCAAAAACATAACCCGAATAATGCTCTTTGGCCTGTAAAATGGTGTCAAAGAAATTCCATTTGAAAAACGAGTCTACGGCTTTCGGTTCGAGGGTTTCGATAATGTAGCGGTTGGTAGATTGGTTTACAGGGACATACCAATCCCCCTTTTTGAAAGCCAGCCTCTGTTTTTCAGTCCTCAACTTCACCGAAGTATGCCAATAATGTCCTTCAAACGGCTGCTTGGGCGTTTCCAGCTCTTCGATATAATATGTTTCCACATTCATTTCC
>CAMLNK010000922.1 GCA_946481035.1 uncultured Dyadobacter sp.
GACCGCGGGTTGCGGGTATTTACCTTCTGCTCAATAGCAATTGCCGGTGAAATGCCCTTAATGTATTCCACTTCGGGCTTTTCCATCCTGCCGAGAAACTGCCGCGCATAGCTGCTAAGGCTCTCCACGTACATGCGCTGGCCCTCCGCAAACAGCGTATCAAAGGCGAGCGAAGACTTCCCGGAGCCGGAAAGGCCGGTAATGACGACCAGCTTGTTGCGCGGGATCGCCACATCGACATTTTTCAGATTGTTTACTCGGGCACCTTTGATCAGAATGTATTGTCTCGGATCCAGTTCATCGAACTGATCGGCCTCGATCCGGGGCACAGCTAATTGCATCATAGCGGGGTTATCGATGGATTATGATATTAGTTTGAATGATGATGTGATACTATTATAACCAAAAGCGGCTGCATTTAGTTTTCTTTAAAAACCTGGCCTGCTTTCTCAAATTTCATGCCGCTTTTCGCAGCTTCTTCAAATATCGGATCGGCAAAATGGCCGAAATTGGGCACGTCGGACATGCAGTCGGTCAGTGCAATAACCTTTGCGGCCAATGCCGGGGCATATTTGACGATTTGCCGGATGCTGGTCGCTACGCAATGCGAGCGCGCTTCGCCGGCGATGAGTACCTGGTCGTATTCGTTCAGCTCGGCCAGGAAACGTTCATCCAGCTCCGTTTCCGGCGCACTCGCGACCGGTACCTGTGCTTTGAAAACCCCGAAATGCTCGGTCAGCGGGTTAATGCCTTTCGAAACGGTGCGGTAGTCGCGGCGGGTACGGTGTGCCCACGCGAGCACCGCACGCATGAGGGTCTCGTCGATCGCAGCGCCTTTGGAACCGACCAGGCAATGCTCCGGCCAGATGAAATGCTGGAATTCACCCTCCGCTTCGAGGGTTTGCAGGTATTTTAAAACATAATCATAATGGTACCGCGGTACCCATTTCCCTGCTTCCACCGATTTACTCGAAATCAATGTAAACGGCGCGACCGTATTGCCATTCTGGTCCTCCCAGAAAAGCGGGTGAGCGATGTCGAGTACCTTATGTGTATCGAGCGTCAGGAATATCGCGTCGATTTTCCCGCCTTCCAGCGCGATAAGATTGGCAATGCGCTCCACGTCTTGTTCGGCGCCGGGGACAAACAAGGTCCCGTCGGGGTTACAGAAATCATATTGCGCGTCGATGATCAGCAATGCGGTCTTTTTCATGGTAAATGGGTGTGTTTTTAAAATTCCAGTTCGTGTGGCAGCTCCATTTGCCGGGCGTACATTTTGGAACATAGGCTGAACACCAGTTGCAGCATCCGGTTCGCGTCTTTGATATAATCGGTCCGATAGTCCTCGTCGAGCTTACTGAGGCCGTTGAGAATCACCTGGGCTTTTTTGGCGATGTACAATGCACAGGTATCGGCACGGGAAGAGTAAGTCCGCAGAATATCCGAGTAGCTTTCCAGAAATGTATTGAGCATGAAGAGGTTAAGCTCAATGCCGCCGACCTTGTCTTTGGTCACCTTTACATGGTAAGCAATATCCGCGCTGAGGCTGCGCATGTCCATCAATACCCAGCCGGGTGTATTCTGGTTGAATTTCGATGTCCGCACGATCCGCCCCATGAGCTCCTCCCGTCGTTCGGGAATGGTGGAACTGTCCTCGATGAGCTCGAAATGTAGCCGGTCGCTCAACGTTTTGTCTTTCGTGATCAGTCTCAGGAGCAGTTTATCCTTTTCTTTGGCAGGCATTTGGATAATCGCCTTTTTGAGCTGTTCTGGTAACGCCATTCGGGTGCTTTTAATAACTTTTCGTTTAATTCCCGGCTCAACCGCGTAACTTTGTGGCCTATAAACGGGCCGGGAAGCTTTTACAAAAATATAAAATACAGATACACATTATGATTTCAGTAGCTATGTGTACTTACAACGGGGCAAAGTTCCTGCCCGAACAGTTGAAGAGCATTGCTGATCAGACGGTTTCGGTGGACGAATTGGTTGTTTGCGACGACAGATCGAAGGACGACACTATTGAAATCATAAAATCTTTTGCCGCTACGACCCCATTCCCCGTGCGCATCCATGTAAACGAGGAAAATCTGGGTTCGACCAAAAACTTTGAAAAATGCCTTTCGCTGTGCGCGGGAGATGTTATTTTCCTGTGCGACCAGGACGACCGCTGGCGGAAAGACAAAGTAGAGAAGCAGCTCGCCTTCCTGAATGCGCGTCCGGAGCTGGATGCGGTTTTCAGCGACGCCGACAAGATCGACGACGACTCGCAACCGACCGGCGGCACAATCTGGGAGGAAATCGAGTTCGATCATGCGCGGCAGCAGCTATGGCACAGCGGACGGCCGCATGAAATCCTTTTTAACGGATTTGTGGTAACCGGGGCTACGCTTGCAATTCGCAAATCATGCCTCGACCGGCTGATGCCTTTCCCAACTCACGTGCAGGACCTCATCCACGACGCCTGGATAGCCATGGTGTTAAGCCTGGAAGGCAAGATCGACTTTATTTCAGACACGCTCATTTCCTACCGTATCCATTCCAACCAGCAGGTTGGGTTTGGCAACAAGGTGGAGAAAGTGCAGCTGTCCGACCGTTTCAAACGTGACCGGAGGGAAAAACTCCTTCCCCTGGAAGAGAAGGCCGGTAAGCTGCACGAGCTTTATTTGCTCCTCCGCGCGCTTCCGTTCGTCCCGCGTGAGAAGCTGATCAAACTGTACCTTTCGCAAAAGCATTTTTATACCCGCGCCGCCCTGCCCGAGAGCCGTTTAAAACGACTCACCCCGGTGCTGAGCCAGCTGCTACGCGGCTATTACCGGTTCAGCAGCAAAGACTGGTGGTTGCCGGCAGTGGGGGATTTATTGGAATAAAGAACTGGATGATTATTGAAAATGGCTGAAAACAAGTCGTTGGTGGCGGTGGTGATACCGGT
>CAMLNK010000923.1 GCA_946481035.1 uncultured Dyadobacter sp.
TTCAACCGCGGGCGTGTCGCCGAAAAGCTTAAAAAGAAGCGATTGTATTCCGAACTGCAACGGTGGTTGGCCAGAGAAATAGTCGCCATTATCGTACGGCAGCCAGAAGGAGTGCGCGAAAAAAGGCCGCCAGAACGAGCCGATGCCCTCGGCCATGTTGCGCGCAATGGCCGCGTAGGTGACGCCGTCCATGAACATGGTGTCGTCGAGAGAGCGTGGCAGAAACGTGACGAGAACGAAGCTCAGCGTAAAAAGCCAGGGCAGCCACCGGGGGCAATTGGCTATTTTGCGGGTACTTAAAATCATGATGCGGAGTGAAACTTGCCGCTAGATAACGGGTTTTGCCGCATTGAGATTACCCGATTGGCGTTTCTTTTTTATCAAACGTGCGGTTTCCCGCTTTCGATAACGCACCCAATGCAATTACTTTGTAAAATCTGATCACCACACCGCAAACCGTATTCCGATGACTGATATCCGGTCTGTCCTGAAACAATATTGGGGTTACGACGCTTTCAGGCCGTTTCAGGAAGATGCCATCAAGGCGGTCCTGAATGGCATGGACACGCTGGTATTACTGCCGACGGGCGGGGGAAAATCCATTTGTTTCCAGGTGCCGGTGATGGCTTCCGAGGGTGTCTGCATTGTGGTAACGCCGCTCATTGCCCTGATGAAAGACCAGGTGGAGCAGCTGAAACGCAGGCATATCCCGGCCGCGGCGATTCATTCGGGCATGAGTAAGACCGAGATCGATGTTACGCTGGATAATTGCGTGCACGGCAATACGAAGTTTCTCTACGTGTCGCCCGAGCGCCTGCGTACGGACATTATGATCGCGCGCACGAAGCGCATGAAGGTGTGCCTGCTGGCGATCGATGAGGCGCATTGTATTTCTGCCTGGGGTTACGATTTTCGCCCCTCCTACCTGCTCATTGCCGAATTCCGGAAGCTTTTGCCCAAAGTGCCGGTGATGGCGCTCACCGCAACAGCCACCGAAGAGGTGCGGGCCGACATTCTCGACAAGCTGGAAATGCGCAACGCGCGGGTTTTCAAGCAATCCTTCGCGCGGGCTAACCTCTCCTACTCGGCATTTGCCGAGGAAAGCAAGGAGCGGAAATTATTACAGATTTTACGCAATGTGCAGGGAACGGGGATCGTATACGTTCGCACTCGCAAGCGTACAAAAGACCTCGCCGACTGGCTGAGCCGACAGGGAATTTCGGCTACGAGCTATCATGCCGGGTTGCTTTTTAAAGACCGCTCCGAGCGCCAAACTGCCTGGATTCAGAACCGCATCCGCATTGTGGTGGCGACGAATGCGTTCGGAATGGGGATCGACAAGCCTGATGTCCGTGCGGTGATCCATTTCGATTTACCGGATAACCTGGAAGCCTATTACCAGGAGGCCGGGCGCGCCGGGAGGGATGAAAAAAAGGCTTATGCCGTGGCACTTTTCAATAAAATTGATCTGGAAGAGCTTGTCGATAGCATCGAACGGAAGTATCCGCCGGTGGAAATGCTCCGGCGGGTGTACCAGGCCTTGGCGAATTATTACAAAATAGCGACGGGCGCCGGTGAGTTGTCGGGTTTTGATTTTGATATTCAGGAATTCGCAGGAATATTCGGCTTGCCGGTTAATGAAACGCATTATGCATTGAAACTGCTTGAAGAAGAGGGTTTTGTGCAGTTAAGCGAGAATTTTGGCGACGCTTCCAAGATCCATTTCCTGGTCGATAACAGGCAATTGTACGACTTTCAGATACGCTATCAGGAGATGGATTCGTTTATCAAACTGATCTTGCGAATGTATGGCGGCGAGCTTTTTACGGAGTATGTGCGCATTTCTGAAACGGAACTCGCGCAAATCCATTTTGCTACCGTTCCCGAGGTCCTGAGGAAGCTGAAATTCCTGGCCGAACGCGAGATTATCGACTACGAACCCAGAAAGGACAAGCCCCAGCTCACATTTCTGACACCGCGCTATGATGCTTCTTTACTCCCGCTGAATGTTTTTGAAATACAAAAAAAGAAAGACCGCGACCTTCAAAAGGCGCAGGCGGTGATCCGCTACGCGTCGCATACCAAACGGTGCCGGACTTTGCTTTTGCTGGAATATTTTCACGAATTCGATGCGGAGGAATGCGGTGTGTGCGATATATGCATTCAAAACCGAAAGAATGAGGCGGTCCGCGGAGCCGGTTTGGCGGAGCAGATCACCGATTTTTTGAACCGTGAGGGCCCGATGTTGCCTGCGGAACTCAGTCGTGCATTCGAAAACCTGCCCGGCGATGCGTTCCTGAAAACATTACAAGAACTAATCCAGGAAGAAGCGATCCAGTTCAACGAAGAGGGAATGCTGACTCCGACTAACAAAACTCAACTTTGAAAACCTCATTACTTACCACAGCACTATTCATTCTGATGACGGTGCAATGCGCTGTTGCTCAGCAGATTCCCGGCTTGCAATTTAGTAATTACGGCGGCTTGTACCGGGCAACCTACAATCCGTCGGTACTCGGCGGGCCGAGGCACAAGTTTCAGATCAATGTACTTACGCTCGGCGGCAGCATTAAATACCGCTATTTCCGCTTCATTGGAGAAAATTCATTCCTGTACCCCATTCTCGCGCCGCATTCCACGAAGGAGCTTTACGGCCGCTCGCGCACGATGGGCTCGCTTACCTACAAAGATCCTATTTTTCTTACGGGTGAAATCCGTTGGCCATCGGTGTCTTTTGCATTGGGCAAATACCACGGTGTGGCGGTGCAGCTGCGCACGCGGGGATTTGTGCTGGGGCGTAATATCCCTGCCGCGATCGATAATTTATACATGAAAAGGCTGGATACGGGCAGCACACCGGCGGTTGCCAATGAGGCATGGGGCGATTTCAGCCTCGTTCAGCAGAGTTTTTCGGATCTCAGCTTCTCCTAT
>CAMLNK010000924.1 GCA_946481035.1 uncultured Dyadobacter sp.
TTATCGAATTTCTACCCGCAGATATTTTCCTTATGAGCAAATTTTACGTCTTAGCACTACTGTTTTTGATTTACGCGTTCCATGCCCAGGGCCAGCGTCTTTATGTAAACCTCAACGCCACAGGAAGCAATGATGGCACAAGTTGGGCAAATGCTTACGCCGATTTCCAAACCGCCATCGATGCCGCTACCAGCGGCGACAGTATTTTTGTGGCCCAGGCCACCTACCTGTCTGCAAGCGGAATAGGTTTTGTGATGAAGGAAGGCGTGAAAATATTCGGCGGCTTCCTGGGCGCCGAAACCAGTTTCAGCCAACGAAATCTTGCCAATAAAGCTACGCTGCAAGGCAATGGCCACCGGGTTATTGTTAACGGCTACAATGGCTTAACTGCCTCCGCTGTCTTGGATGGATTTATCATTACCGGCAGTATCTTCAGCGCTATGAGTAATTTTGAGTCCTCTCCCACAATTGCTAACTGCGTATTTTCGGGCAATTTCGCAGGTGATGGCGGCGGTATAATCAACGTGTCTTCTTCTCCTATCATTACCAACTGTACTTTTTCGGGCAATACTGGAATCAACGGCGCCGCAATTCACAACCAATCTTCTAATCCAACCATAACCAACTGCATATTTTCGGGCAATACGACCATTGGCGGCGGCGGCGGCGGTGTGTATAATTTGCTTTCTTCCCCCACCATTGCCAACTGTTTGTTTTGGGATAATCACGCATCCGGCGCCAGTACCGACGGCGGCGCTATGATTAATGACTCTTCTTCGCCCAACATCGTCAACTGCACCTTTTGGAGTAACACGGCAACCCGTAGCGGCGGTGGCATGGCCAATATTAACGGTTCTAATCCAACTATTACCAATTGCATTATCGGAAGCAACACGGCCGGCATGACCGATCCGGGGATATTCAACAATGCTAACTCTATCCCGGTAATCTCTTACAGCGATGTGCAGGGCGGACTTGCTCCCGGCATAGGCAACATTTATGCGGACCCTCTTTTTACCGACGCCGCTAATGGAAATTTTACCTTAAAAACCAGCAGCCCTTGTAGAAACACGGGCAACAGTGCTGCCAATGCTACGGCTACCGATCTGGCAGGCAACCCGAGAATTTCCGGTTTTGCAATAGATATGGGCGCCTACGAGCTGCAAAGCGCCGCAACCTTTCCGATTCCATGGCCCGTCAACCAGCAAATCACAAAGCTCGTTGAAACTAATAGCGCCATGACTTTTGATGAAAATTGTAACTTGCTCGCTGCATTGCAGTCGATGGGCGACAGTCCTGTAACCGGCGAGGTAACCGCCAAAGTGTGGATTGAAGACAGCCAGCCCGCTCATTATGTAAGGCGGCATTATGAAATTACCCCGGCGGATGGGGCGGCCACGGCTACCGGAAAGGTTACCCTGTATTTTACTCAGGAGGATTTCAATGCCTTCAACCTCGTCAACCCCACCACTCCCCTGCCCGGCAACTTGCTGATCGAGAAGCGCACCGGGACAAGCTCCGACAACACAGGACTACCCCAAACCTATCCCGGCGCGCCTGAAACCCTGTCGGATGTCGAGACGGTGTGGAACGGCACCGCCCAGCGTTGGGAAGTGAGCTTTGAGGTGGCCGGTTTCAGCGGCTTTTTTGTCAAAACTTCCGAAGCCCCGCTGCCGGTAAGGTGGATATCGCTTTCGGCCCGCCGGAACGATGCTTCCCAGGTAGTACTGGATTGGCGGGTAGATGAAAGGGCGGTGTCGCGTTACCAGGTAGAAAGAAGCCTGAACGCACGGGACTTTGTGCCCGCAGGCACGCTAACCGCCCGGGGCGACGGAACGACGGAATACACGTTTACAGATCCGACGCCGGTTTTACAACGCGCCTACTATCGGATCAGGCAAACCGACCTGGATGGAAGTTATAGTTACAGCCGCATGCTGAGCATAGCAGGAATTGAAGAAATCGGGTTAACCGCCTTCCCGAATCCTGCGAGTGGAATCGTTACGGTTCAGATGGAACAGAGGTATATCGGAAGCCGGTTGAAGCTGGTGAATAACTCCGGGATTGTTGTAGGGGAAATTATGGTAAAGGGTCAGACCATTACCCTCGATCTTAGTAAATACGTGCCGGGCGTCTACTTGCTGAGCACTGCGGATGGTAGAGTGATGAAACTGGTCAGGCAGTGAAGCTGTGATTGCAAAACATCACCGAAAAGCTCACTGGTAACATTCTAAATCGCATAGTTTCTGCAAATCAACCAGCAATTGGTTCGACATTTGGTTCCGTTTCGGGTACAAAAGCCCCTCGGCGCAAGCTGAGGGGCTTTTGTACTAGTATTATGCGTTTATTCCTCCATCAACCGCAAAACTGCTTCCGGTGATATAGCTTGCTTCCGGTCCTGAAAGAAAGTTTACCATAGCGGCGATTTCCTGAGGTTGTCCCAACCTTTTCAGAGGAATCGCATTGGTGAACGCTTCGCGAATCGCCGGGTCGGCGGGCATCATGTCTGTGTCGATCGCACCCGGCTCAACCGTATTCACCGTGATTTTGCGAGGAGCAAGGTCCCATGCCAGTCCTCGGGTGTAGCCGCTGATGGCAGCTTTCGTTGCGGCATAATCCGACATAAAAGGCCCTCCTATCCTTTTGCCGCCTACGGAGCCGATGTTGATAATCCTGCCACCTTCCGGAATATGTTTGACGGCAGCCCGCACCGCTTCGGAAACGGCCCGGATATTGACATCGACCTGGCGATCATACTCACCAGACCTTTCAGCGGCTTGATCCAATGGCCCGGCAACTGCGATTGCAGCATTATTGACAAGGATATCGATTTTGCCAAATTTCCCGACCGTCTCGTTTATTGCCTTGGTCAAAGCCCCGCTCTCTGCCGCATCCGCTCTGATTCCCACGACACTCCCCCCGCTTTC
>CAMLNK010000925.1 GCA_946481035.1 uncultured Dyadobacter sp.
TGGGTGTGGTTGATGGGGGTGGAGAGGTCGGTGTTGTAGAGGCGGAGGTTGTTGCGGGTGCCTAATGTGTTATTTCCATAATAGATGAGAGAGATTCCTTCATTATTTTCGGGATTGTCATACATATATGCACCTACAAGAAGATCCGAGCTGCCGTCACCGTTGATATCACTTGCTGATAACGAAATTCCTTGCTGGCTACCAAATTGATTATTTGTTAGAATCTTGCAGGAAGTAGGATCGATTCCATTTAATGTCCCACTGTAGACGAAGGCTGCTCCTGCCATCATGTTACCATTATATTCCCCAGGACTTCCAACTGCGATGTCGCTATAACCGTCACCATCGACATCTCCAGCGCCCGATACCGCATATCCGAATTGGGATTCCGGCTGAATGGAATGCAAGGCAGCTGCCGTGGCAGTGTCCGGGCGGGATGTGCCTCCGTGCCAGACCATGACAGCGCCTTCGTCGCTCTCCCCGTGATCATAAAGATGGGCGCCGATGACAATGTCACTGAATCCGTCACCGTCAATATCGCCTGCACTTGCGAGCGACTGGCCGAGATAAGCATTAGCCTGACCACTTTTAAATACCGATGCAGGTGTTTTGTGAATACCTGCGGCAATTCCCGAAAAAAGCATTACTACTCCTTCATTTGGCAGATTCTTGCCTTTTGTGCGGCTCGAAATCAGGATATCGGCATAGCCGTCGCCTTCGACATCCCCCGCACAGGCAACCGCACGACCGAATTCTTCCGTCATCTGCTGTCCCGCCAACGCAATGGAGGTGTTAGGATTGATGCCGTTAGCGGAACCGGGGTAGATCTTGATTAAACCCTGATCAGCATATATTTTGTCATAATGCGGCGCGCCGACGATGATATCCGAAAAATTGTCGCCATTAACATCGCCTGCGGATGCCAGCGAAGTACCCAGGTGGGCGTCTGCCTGATTGCCCTGAATAATAGTAGGAACTAACGAAATCCCTTTTACGGTGCCCATATATACAAATGCGCCCCCCTCATTGGCTTCTCCCTGATCGTAAAACGGTGCGCCTACCAGTACATCGCCGAAGCCATCGGCATTGATATCCCCGGCACCGGCTACTGAGCTGCCCATTCCGGAGATAGGTTGGTTTATTTCCAGAGTCGTTACCTGACCAGGATCGATGCCAACTTTGGAACCATAAAAAACAAATGCAGCACCTTCGTTCAACTGCCCCTGGTCGAATTCGTTCGCACCTACAATTAAATCACTGTAATTATCGCCATTGATATCGCCTGCCAAAGCAACGGATATGCCGAATTGCGCCCCGAACTGGTTCCCTTCCAGCACGACCGCGGGATTGGGTTTGATGCCTTTGGGAGAGCCCAGATGGACGAACACCACCCCTTCTTTGACTTGCCCATTATCGTAAAGCGGCGCGCCGAGTGCAATATCGCTGAACCCGTCCGCATTGACGTCTCCCGCGCCGGATACCGAATAACCCATTTCAGCGTGTGCCTGGTTACTTTCAAAAAGCGCAGGCGCGGGATTCAGCCCGTTTGCCGAACCGTAGTAGAGAAATGCGGCCCCTTCGCTGTCTTCACCGTTGTCATAATGCGGTGCTCCGGCGAGCACGTCGCTGTACCCATCGTTATTTACATCCCCTGCCGAGGCCACCGAGAAACCCAGCCAGGCATCATCCTGATCTGCTTCCAGCAGCGCATTTGCATCGACAGGACTGCCATTCACGACGATCGGGTCGATCGTCACCGGGTAGGTGGCACTATGCACATCGACAGTGATCAGAATTTCCTGGCCGTGCCCGATTAAATGTGCAGTGAGCGGGTGGTTCCTTGCGTCCCAGCATTGGAGATCACGGTAAATGAGCCGCGGATTGGTTTTATCATTTTTGGCAAAAAACAGCAATTCATTTTCAGCACGATTCTGAATATGCAAGCCCTCGGCGGCAAGTTTTACTTTCAGCTCTTTCGTACCCAGGGGCGCCTCGTGAACGATGAAATTCTGCCTTACGCCATCTTCATTATTGATAAATTCCTCCGTGAATTTTGAATGGCGGATGAACAGCCTGTTTTCCAGCATTTCAGGCTTGGCGGCAGCATCGGGCTGGTCGATCAGGCGGCCGTCGGCCAAAATGCCTTCATTTCTTAATACAAGCGAAAAATTGTGACCGGAAGAATCTACCCGGTTCTGAATGGTGAGATTTCCGGGCTGGTAATATGCGCGGAGGTTATGCTTTCGGTTGGGGCTTTGGAGCATATGCCGGGTACTGTCATACGAAATGTGGTACTCACGGGCGGCGATGGTTTTTCCAAGGTCGGGTGGAATGCTGTGTGCCGCACGTTTGGAAGGTTTTGCCAAATCTACCTCGCGAATGCCGGAGGTTGATGGTTTTAAAAGGTTTGGGAAAAAACTAATGCAGCATACAAAGAGTAGCGTAACGGATGTCGCGACGGACAATGGCAGGAGGTGTTGTTTCATAGGAAAAATTTAGGATAAGGTGAAGTGTAAAACCAGGGTGGCCAGCCCGGTTTTCAATTTTGTACTTATCCCAAACTCTTTCCGAAAGCAATGTTCAAATGACGCTAGTGGTTATCAAACGGATAATTGGGCGCAAAAAGAAACTCCCGGAAGTTCAATTCCCGGGAGTCTGTCAATTTATTGGAATACCAAACCTACTTCTGTACCAATGCTTCCAGCATTTTCTCAGCCAGGAACTGGTTGCCGGCCTCCGTCAAATGCACGCGGTCGCTGGTCAGAATGCCTTTTTCCTTGTTTTCAGGGTTGTTTTTGGCCAGATAGTCCTGGAAATGCTTGCGCAGGTCGAGCAGTTGCAGGCTGTTGCGCGTCGCGATCTCGCGGATCAGTTTGGAATACTGGTTCAAATCACCGTCCTGCTGGTTGGAATTATCATTGCGCTC
>CAMLNK010000926.1 GCA_946481035.1 uncultured Dyadobacter sp.
TATCCAGAAACGCCATTTGCTGGGCAACGGTAACCAGGTTATAATAGGCGTCGGTCACATTGTAGGCCACATCCTCCTTCGTTTTCGTCGTACTGAGCGATGTAAGCTCGCGGTTGAGATTAGCGGCTTTCAATGCGTACTTTATCGACGGATTATACAGTGCCTGAGTCACTTGTGCGGTAGTCGAAAGATTGTAAGGCAACCCGAACGCCAGCGTGCTGAACTGCCCTTCCGGCCCACCGAATGCACTCGCCGGCACCACCTGCCCCGGAATTTTGAAATACCGCTTGTAATCCCCCGATACATTCAGGCTCGGCAATAACCCGGAGCGCACCTCGTCGATCTTCGCATTCGTCTTCGCTTCGTCGAGCCTCGCCGCCTGCACGCTGAAATCGTTTTTCATGGCCAGGTCCAGCAATTGGTTGAGGTCGTACTGCTGCGCTTGCGTTCGCTGGAAGAGCATCAGGCACAGCATTCCCGTGACATGGAACAGGTGTTTCATGGCTTGTACAAATGTTTATTTTAAATGTTTGTTTAATGAAGTGGCAAAAAAAATGACTACCCAATCACCAGATAGTTGCACACCATTGCCTTAATGTGCTCTTTTTGATCTTCCGCGTATTGTTCGAACTCCTCGTCGGTCATTACAAAAAGCTCCTTATGGATTTCTTTCCCCATGAAAATGAACTCTACGCCGCATTTGATCAATGGAAGGATATTTTCGAGCTGCATCGGCCGCAATGTGCCGTTCGCAGCGCCTTCTTCCAACTGCTTTTTGAAATAAGTTTCCCTTACCTGCCTGAAAATCGACATATCAGGAAAGAGCCTTTGTGGTGATTTGTGGATCTCGTTCATGATGAAGATGATGAGATCAGGCTCCTTTTTCATCATCGCAAAATCATTGTCGATGATCTCCGAAATTTTGGCTTTTATATCAATGTCCTTGTTCAGGATCGTGAGCATGTTCTGAAAGTATTCTTCCAGCACATCTTTGAAAATTTCAAGAAACAACTTCTCCTTGCTTCTGAAATAATAGTTGGTCAATGCAATATTCATATCGGCCTCCTTCGCGATGTCACGCGAGGTAGTGCCGTCAAAACCCTTTTTCAGAAAAACACGCTTTGCCGCCTCTCTTATCTTGTCCTCACTTTTTTCTGTAACGCACTTCACGATATTGGTGTGTTAGGTTTTGTTAACGATCGCAGCTGCTTATTGAATCAACGGATCAAAGGTGAGCAATTGAAATAACAATGCCAAATGTTTTAAATAGAAAATTTAAACAAATATTTAAAATATTCATTTGAAACTAATATTTATCGTTTTTATCCTATTCCATTGCCTTCTTCACAAAACTGATTTGCCCGTTATTCTCCATGTAGGCGCTCTCGATGCTGTCGAAGCTTTCCACATTCATATTGCTGCGCAAGCTCGCATAAAGATCTGATTCGCTGATCAATGCGCGGCGCATATTGTCGTGTTCGAGTTCTCCCTTATGGAAAAGGACAATCTTCTGTCCCTTGATCAACGCCCCGAAACGGAGGTTCAGAGCCCCCAGCCAGGCACCCAGCCGGTGCAGAACCGCAATAACAGTGGCAGCCGCCACCGTGGGCACAAATTCCGAAGCACCCACCACGGCGCGGCTGAGGATTGCACCGAGCAGGATCACAATGATATTATCGAAAGGGGATTTCATGCCGAAAGAGCGTCGTCCGGCAATGCGAAGGAGGATGAGCGTGATGAGAAAAATCACCACCGCCCTGAGCGACATCTGAGCAGTGGTCTGGTTTTCGCCTTCTCCGAACAGTAGGGTAATGGTTTCCATAAGGGTGTCAGTTCGTTTTCTGCTTATCTGCAAAAAACAAACCAGCTTTCCCGCAAGCCCGAACACCCCCCCTCCCTATTGAAGCATATTCCATTCGGCGACGCGGTCGCCCTGCTTTTCAACGAGCCACACCTTGCTGCCTTTGAAACGTTTGAGGTACTTTTTACTCTTTTCGATCCCCGCTACGCTGAATGCCGTCGCCAGCGCATCGGCTACGGTTCCGTCAGGCGAGATGACCGTCGTGCGCACATGGAAGAGCAGCCCGATGCCCGTTTTAGGATCTACAATGTGGGAATAGCGTACGCCCTTGTATTCCATATAGCGGTAAGTCGGGCCGGAAGTGGCTAGCGCCACATTGGACAGCTGCATGGCTTTCAGCGAATCGCTGCCGTTGGATACATTGATATTCCATCCTTTGGAGCCTGGGGGCGGGTTAGTCAGCACAATTTTACCTCCCGCATCCATCATAGCCGAAGTAATACCCAGCTTTTTGAGCTCCTTGATAGCCTCTTCGGCCGCATAACCCTTGCCCAGCCCGCCGATATCGAGCCGCATTCCCTTTTGCACCAGCATAATACTCCGCGTTTTGGGGTCCATTTTCAGTTTTGAATAGCCCGTACGTGCCAGCGCATCGCGGATTTCATCCTCAGGCGGGAATATACCCTTGCGCGTTGCGTGGCGCCACATTTGCACCACCGGACCAAGCGTAGCATCAAAAACACCTCCTGTTTTGGCACTGATGTCCTGCGAAACAGCCAGAATATCAAAAAGGTCCTTACTCACCGGCACCCATTTCCCGCTCCCGGAAGTTGCCGAAAGGCGGTTGATCTCGCTGCCGTCGCGGTAATCACTCATGATCTCATTCAGCTCCTCCACCCTTTTAAATGCATTATCAGCCGCGACTTTCGCTATCGAATCGTTCGGGGCATAGAATACGAGCTTGAAAGGCGAACCCATCAGCCCTTTCTCGAACGTGTAGCGCATGTTCTGCGCATGTAGCCGGAATGCGGTGATCGTCAGACAAGTAATTACGAGGAACTGAAAGAGCCTTGAAAATGAGTTCATTAGAATAAATACTGGTAA
>CAMLNK010000927.1 GCA_946481035.1 uncultured Dyadobacter sp.
GTGTATTCGTGGCAATAACTCGTTCACAGTGTTCGCAGAAGGATCATGAAATGCATTCAAATCGGCCCCGGCACAGAAAACGGGGCCCTCCGCTTTTAAAACTACACAGCGAATTTCAGCCTCGTAATGCGCATATGCGAGTGCGAAGGTGATTTCCTCTGCCATCGTAGGCGTGAATGCATTACGCTTTTCCGGCCGGGCTAATGTGATGGTAAAAAGATGTCCGGTCTTTGCAGTTTTGATGTGCAAAAACCGGACATTATCGAAAGCCTTGATATCTTCTTCGGTGTAGAATCGCATGCCCAAACACGGTTAGTTCGCTTTGGCAAGTATAGCAAATTATCGGGTTACAACGCCCTCGACCATTTTAATATACTGTGCGACACCCTCTTCTATTTCATGCAGGTAAATGAATTCATCCGCGCTATGCGAGCGCGCTGAATGGCCAGGGCCCATTTTTAGCGACGGGCAGTCGAGCAACGCCTGATCGGAGGTTGTGGGAGAACCGTACGCATTACGGCCCAGTTTCAACCCTTCGAGCACAATTGGATGATCCATTGGGATGCTTGAAGGCCTCAGGCGGATCGAGCGCGGCGTTACTTCCGATTGAATGTTGGCTTTGATTTCAGAAATAACTTCTTCCAAAGTGTACTGATCCGTCACACGCACGTCGATCGTGAATGTGCAGGCGTCCGGCACCACATTATGCTGCGTGCCGGCATTGATGATCGTTACCGACATTTTGATCGGCCCGAGTGTCGGGGATACCTTTGGGAATTTGTATTCCGTGATCCACTGAATGTCTTTCAATGCTTTGTAAATCGCATTTTCACCTTCCTCGCGCGCTGCGTGGCCGGAAACACCTTTTGCAGTACAATCCAGTACCAGCAAGCCCTTTTCCGCAACCGCCAAATGCATTTCCGTAGGCTCGCCTACAATGGCAAATGCAATTTCCGGCAGCTCGGGCGCTACAATTTCGAGGCCTTCTTTTCCGGAAATCTCCTCCTCGGCCGTCGTGGCAATGGCAATATTATAGGTAAGGTCTTCTCTTTCGTAAAAATAAACGAACGTGGCGATCAATGATACGAGGCATCCGCCGGCATCATTACTACCCAGGCCGTACAGCTTTCCATCCTGCTCAATAGCCTTGAACGGATCGAGCGTCCAGGATTTGTTAGGTTTCACCGTGTCGTGGTGCGAGTTGAGCAGCATCGTAGGCTTGCTCGCATCGAAATGCTTGTTGAAGGCCCAGAGATTGTTCTTTTTGGTATGAAAAGGGATATTCTTTTTGGTGAAGAAATCCGCCAGGATTTTCGCAGTGTTCTCCTCTTCCTTGCTGAATGAAGGGGTTTCAATAAGACTCTTTAACAATGCGATGGCCTCCCCGGATAGCGTTTGTATGTTTTCCAAAGTGTTTACCATCTTACTTGTCCGTCTCCTTTAACAATCCATTTTTCGGTTACCAGCTTTTCCAATGCAAATGGGCCCCTGGCGTGCAGTTTCTGGGTCGAAATACCGATTTCTGCGCCTAATGCGAACACACCACCGTCGGTAAAGCGAGTGGACGCATTGGCATACACCGAAGCGGCGTCCACCTCTTTCAGAAATGTTTCGATAGCTTCTTCATTAGTTGAAATGATCGCTTCCGAATGTCTCGACGAATAGTTTTCGATCTGTTTCAGGGCGTCTTCCAGCCCATCGACCACTTCAATGCATCCGACAAACCGTCAACCACTTTCACCGAGCATTTGAAATCCAGGAATTCCTTCCCGAAATCGTCTTCGCTGGCATGTTGTAAGTAAGGATACTCCGCTTTTTGAAGAA
The DNA here is from genome assembly GCA_946481035.1 of uncultured Dyadobacter sp. The sequence continues at coordinate 1,825 of CAMLNK010000927.1, forward strand.
TGTCATAGGACTCTTCATCCGCGAAAACCTCTACATTCCATTTTATAAAGTCTTCTCTCAGTTTTGGCAAAAACGCACCTGCTACCGCACGATCAACCAGAACGGTATCCAGCGCATTGCACGCTGCCGGTTTTGAAACCTTCGCATTCACCACAATCTGCGCACCTTTGTCGAGGTCGCCGGTTTTTTCAATATAAGTATGGCAAACACCCGCACCGGTTTCAATAGTTGGTACCAACGAGTTCTGACGCACGAATTTGATCAATCCCTCAGAACCACGTGGGATGATAATATCCACATATTGAATGGCCGTCAGCAACTCACCCACAAACTCGCGCCCGGTTGGCAGCAACGTAACAGCCGCCGCAGGCACACCAAACTCCGCCAGTGATTCATGGATAAGGCTCACCAGATAAGTATTGGAATGCTGCGCTTCCTTGCCGCCTTTGAGCACACACGCATTCGCGGAGCGCAGGCACAGGGAAGCAACGTCGATGGTTACATTCGGACGAGATTCATAAATAACGCCTACCACACCCAGCGGCACGGCAATTTTTTTCAGGGACAGGCCCTGCTGAATGGTTTTTTCGACAAATACCTCGCCCGTCGGGTCCGGGAGCTCGGCTACCTCGATCAGGCTCTGAGCCAGTTCGTTGATCCGCTTCTGGTTCAGGAGCAGGCGGTCCTTTTTCGGGTCGGCATCATCCATCAAATCCAGATCTTTCCGGTTTTCGGCGATGATGTTTTCGGCATTGGCCAGCACTCTGGCCGAAAGGTTGATCAGCAGATCAGCCCTTTGCCTGTCTGTCAGCCGGCGAACGGCAGCTGATGCCTCCCGCGCTTCCTTTAATTGAGGTACTATCGATTCCATTATAACAAAACTATATCATTGGCATGCGCCACTTCAAAATTCACTGTTTTCAGGTTGCTGCGGATCGCTGAGGACGTCTCACGCGCCCGTGCGACAGCAATCATTTCGTCTTCCGACGAGTATATTTCAATGATTTCACCCGCTTCAAAATCGCCCGTTACTTCGGTGACACCTACCGCGAGCAAACTCTTACGCTTCAATAATGCTTT
>CAMLNK010000928.1 GCA_946481035.1 uncultured Dyadobacter sp.
AGCGAGTTGATATTGGGCCCCAGATCGAGGTAATGCAGGAACGCATCTTTTTCAAAACCAACGTCTACAAAGGCAGCATTGAGCCCTGCCACCAGTTTTCGAACGGTACCGAGGTAAATGTCACCAACGGTAAAGCTCTGGTCCGGTGTTTCTACGTGATATTCTAAAAGACGTTTATCCTGCAAAAGGGCTATACGCTCTCCCTTTTGAGTAGAATTGATTAGTAATTCGTTACTCAATGTTCAACCAACTGAATGGCTCGATAATGTTGATACTTAACTCCCCGCATATCAGACTGTTAGCGGGATACAAACGTGGGGAATAACGATGACCGGATCTTAATGAATAAAACCCGGTCATGCCAATTATTTCTTCTTATGTCTGTTTTTTCTGAGTCTTTTCTTTCTCTTGTGAGTGGAGATCTTATGTCTTTTTCTCTTTTTTCCGCAAGGCATGATTATGTCGTTTTATAAAATAAGTAATGTATTTCCTTAATGATCTGATGATCAGTTTTTCAGACGGCCTTCCAACTCGCCGATGGCTTGCTGGATTACCGGGTCTTTTTCCTCCTTTTTAACCTCCGACAGAACTTTGCTTGCTTGTTCCTTGTCACCCAATTCCACCAGCGAAAGGCCAAGATAGAACTTAGCTTTCGTATTCTTAGGATTGTTGGTTAAAATCTGTCTGAATCTGTCAGCAGCTTTTGAATATTGGTTAGATCTCATGGACAGGATCCCCAGATTGAACAATGCCAATTCGTTGGTAGGATCCGCGTCGATTACCTCTCGCAGCATCAGAATACCCTGCATCGGGTTCTCGGTGTTTACGTAGGTCATCGCCATGTTGGCTTTCGCAGTCAACAGTCCAGGATTCTGGTCAATAGCTTTTTGGTAATATTCGCGGGTTTTGGAACCCAGGTTTTTTGCTTTCTGCTCGTCCACTGCGAAGCCGTATGCCTCATAATAGCGGTCGCCCGCACGCATAAGGTTTTCGATGGCAGGGGAGAGTGCGGCTACTTTTTCGGCGTAGAATGCGGCGCTGTCAAATTTTTGCAGCTTGGCAAATTCGTCCGAAAGCTTGATGCCCGCAGCAACCTTGTCCTTATCACCCGCTTGATTGAAGCCGCTTCTGAGCTGATCTACAACTTTCTGCTGATCAGGGGTTAAAGCGGCTCCATCATGCGAATTCGAAGAGGATTCAGCAGTAGCAGCAGCTGGTGCGGATGCACTTGCCGCCGACTGGCCCTTCTCCTTGTCCACGTCTTTGCCCTTGTTGTTTACGACTACCTTGGGAAGGCTGAACAGCGTTCCTACCAGTGCTACCGCAAGCACGCAAGAAAGTAAAATGGACTTTTTCATACTCTTATAACCCAACCTTTTCAGGTAAATTACTTTTCAGCGACTGCTTTCAGTTTGTCACTTTCTTTTACCTGCTCAACAAAAACTTTTGCAGGCTTGAAGCTTGGTACAAAGTGCTCGTCAATAATCATGGAAGTTCCCTTTGAAATATTGCGGGCCACTTTGCGCGCACGTTTTTTGTTGATGAAACTACCGAAACCTCTAACATAAAGGTTCTCACCATCAGAAAGTGAGTCCTTTACCACGGTAAAAAACGATTCTAGCGTTTGCTGAACGTCGCCCTTGTCTACGCCTGTTTTCTCGGAAATCTGTGCGATTACGTCTGCCTTAGTCACTTTGATTGTTTACTTTAAGTGGATATTATTTCATTAATTTACTTACTCCTGTAAATTTTGGGAACACAAAGGTACGGTAATTTTAATAAAACTTAAAAGGATGATCTTCCCCTTTTTTATATAATTCATTAAAAAACAGTGCACATAAGTGAAAATAATATGATACCGGACGATTTGGAGGTGATTGATTTTAGCAGAAGACTCAAATCCTGGTATCTCGAAAACCACCGCCCTTTACCCTGGCGCGAAACCAAAGATCCATATAAAATTTGGTTGTCGGAAGTAATTCTCCAGCAAACGCGTGTAGCCCAGGGGTTACCTTATTATGAGCGTTTTACCGAACAATACCCGACAGTATTCGACCTTGCTGCGGCCGACGAGCGCGACGTGCTGCGGCTATGGCAGGGCCTGGGTTATTACTCGCGTGCCCGCAACATGCATTTCACGGCAAGGCAGGTTGTAAGTGACTACAATGGAAAGTTTCCTGAAAGTTATGAAAAGCTTTTGAAACTGAAAGGCCTCGGCCAGTATACCGCTGCGGCCATCGCTTCTTTTGCATTCGACGAGGCGGTACCGGCGATCGATGGGAATGTGTACCGGGTGATGTCCCGGATTTTCGGCATTCAGTCGGATATGCTGAGTAATGAGGGAAAAAAGGAATTTTGGGCGCTGGGCCGGAAGGTGATTCCCAAAGAGGACCCTGCAACTTACAACCAGGCGATGATCGAGTTCGGGGCATTGCAATGTGTGCCGGCATCGCCGAATTGCACGGCCTGTATTTTCAGTGACCGCTGTTTCGCGTTCGAGCACCAAATGCAGGGCCAGCTGCCGGTCAAAATCAAAAAGCTGACTATCAAGCACCGCTTTTTGAACTATTTTGTCATTAAACAAGGCGATAGGCTCGCTATGCACGAGCGCCGCGGCCGCGATATCTGGAAAGGTCTCTATGATTTCCACCTCGTCGAATCCAAAGCTCCGGCCACGTCGCCTGACGACCTCACCATACCTGACCCTACTTTCCAAGCACTTCTGAAAAACGGTCGCCTGACCGAAATCCCCAAAGTTTATCCCCATATTCTCACGCACCAACGGCTGCAAGTGCGGTTCTGGTGGCTCGAAATTCCGGAAACCGAAAGGATAGATTTGCCCCAGGGAATGGCTTTTTACAATCATGAAGAAGTCGAAGTGCTTCCGAAGCCGA
>CAMLNK010000929.1 GCA_946481035.1 uncultured Dyadobacter sp.
ATATTCGGGGTAGTAGTAACAAGCATGCGATTTCAGGTTTGATTGGTGTTGATTTGGCCGGCCAAATTACGGGTTTTGGCAAAGAGGAGGCTGAAAATAATGGTTTAACGGCAAAGTAGCACGAGTTCGGGGTAAATTTTGGGTATAATCGTTAGTTTTGCTCCTTGACCAAATCCGAGTAGTAAAACAATCAGAATGGAACAGACAGTAGAAACCATTAATCATATCATTCGCACACGCCGGGCCATTTTCCCTCCGAACTATATTCAGAAAGAAATCCCGCAGGAAGTAATCGAAAATATCCTCGAAAACGCCAACTATGCGCCTACCCATAAGCGTACGGAGCCATGGCGCTTCATTGTTTTCAGAGGCGAGGAAAAATTGCAGCATCTGGCGAGCTTCTTCATGGAGCGTTACCGTAACAACACGCCCGCCGAGTCGTTCTCGCAGGCACGTTACGAGGCCGCCGGAGAGAAGATCCTGAAATCGGCCTGCGTGATCGCCATCAATGCACAACTTCACCCGAACGACCTGCCCGAATGGGAAGAAACGGCGGCAGTAGCCTGCGCGGTGCAAAATATGTGGCTTACCGCCACCGCTTACGGCATCGGCTCATATTGGAGCAGCCCCGCGGTATTGAAAGAGCTGGGCGAGTACCTGGGCCTGCCCGAAGGACAGAAATGCCTCGGCCTTTACTACCTCGGCTACCACAATGCGCCTGAAACGCCGGTACGCCGCAACAGCACCATCGACGACAAAATCACCTGGGCCTGAGCATGAAACAGTCCCGACCGACCCTGCGCGCGCAGCAGATCACCAAAACATTTGGTACCGACACCGTCCTTTCCAGCGTCGATATCGACCTCGCGCCGGGCGAGTGGCTGGGTATCCTGGGCGAAAGCGGGTCGGGGAAAAGCACCTTGCTACGTATTCTGGGGCGTTTCCTGGATGCGGAGCAAGGTGATGTTTTTTTCAAAGGTCAACTGCTGAAACCGGTCGCGAGCGAGCTTATGCCCGGGCACGAGGCTATCCGGCTCATTCACCAGGAGTTCGAGTTGTTCCCCAACCAAACGGTGGAGGAGAATATTGCCTATTCCCTGCGCTTCTACGAGCCCGATTACCGCCTCGAAAAAGTGGCGGAGCTGCTGGAAACGACTGCATTGAAAAACGTCAAGGATCGCAAAGCTAAATTGCTTTCCGGCGGCGAAAAACAGCGTACAGCCATTGCCAAGGCCATTGCCGAAATGCCGGATGTGCTGCTGCTCGACGAGCCGTTTGCCCATTTGGACAACCACAACCGCCGCGTACTCGCGGACGCGATCGAGCGCCTGCGCAGGCAACAGAAAATGAGCTGCATATTCGTTACGCACGAGGCGGCTGATGCCCTTGCCTGGTCGGACAGGATCGCTGTGCTGCGCGATGGCCGGATCATCCAGATCGGGACGCCGCAGGAAGTATATAACAACCCCGTCAACAGCTACGTAGCCGAACTGACGGGCGATATTAACTGGATCGCCGGCGATCACGGCAAAAAGCAGTTTTACATTCGCCCCGAAAAGATCAAACCGACGCGTAAGCCGGAGAAAAGCCGTTGGGTAGGTAAAGTGGAGGCAATGCGCTTTCACGGCAACCATTGGGAAATCCGCTGTGTGAAAGGGAAGGAGCAGTTATCTTTTTACAGAAACAAGCCCGATCTCGAAATCGGGCAGGAAGTGCATTTAACTTACGCTTCCAGGGACCTCAAAAGCATTTAACCTACATTATAATTTAAACCAGAAGGAAATCTTCACCGCAAATGGCGTCACATTCGGGTTATCGAGATAGGTAAGCCGGTGGATGAAATCGACGCGGCCGGTGCGGAAGATATTATCGATCCCATAACCGAGTTCAACATAAGGTTTTGAATTCAACCGGTTGAATGCCAGTATCTGCTTGCCCGATTCGTCGGTAGTGGTGGTAAGCGTCTCATTGGCATGACTAATACTTCCGTAGAACAGCCTGGCCGTAGCCAGCATTCTCAATTTCAGCTTTTTGATGGCAGGAATGCGGTTTAGTATAAATCCTTCAAAATTATGCTCCATACGCACAGCGAAATACCGGTCGCTGATGAATTCGAAATAGCGCATCAGGTTATAGGCATTCTCCACATAGAAGAACGACTCGTTTCCTAGCGGGGTGTAAAGCAGTGGGTAGGGAAGGGTGGAAGGAATATAGCCGAGCGTGACATTATAATAGGTACGCCCTATCACCCCCGCACGAAAGCTCTGCCGGATATTGAAGGAAAATTTATTGTAATTGAAATCCCCGCCCAGCAAATGTTTGAACCCGTGCGTGTAACGCAGCGTAAATGCGGGCGAATTACCATTTCCCATGCTAATGCGCTCGTTATCATTCAGAAGAAAGGTCTCTTTTCGGGCAAGCCTCGCTTCAAAGTTGACTTCGGTGATGTCGAAAGCGCTTTTCACGGGGGAGTGATCTCCGGCTGCCGGATTAGTGCGGTAAGTGAATTCAAACAGCGGATCGAAGGTACGGTGCCGGAGCTGGACACTGCCGGTAAGGCCCGTTACGACCTCCCTTTTGAAATAAGCGGAAACGTCCTGTTGCCAATAAGGCCGCCGGAATGCCCCGAACCGGGATAATGCTCCGAAAATGGTGCTCGGGCCAATGGCTTCAGGAGAAAGCCCCAGCCGTTCCAGGTCTTTGGAATAAGAAATGCCGGCCATCGTCCAGGGTTTGCGGCTGATAATATAGTCGAGCCCGCCACCGTATTTGAACTCCCGGTCACGCGTACCATATGCTCCATAGCCGCTGAAAATCCATTTTTTGCTGAAACCCGGATCGGTCCGGAAGCCGAGGCGGAAGCGGTGCCCCTCTACCTTATTGTTGGCATAC
>CAMLNK010000930.1 GCA_946481035.1 uncultured Dyadobacter sp.
GGTGCGGTGGCATATGCCGTACAGGCACAGCCTAATATGCGTTTTATGTTTGCCCCTCGCCTCGAATACTGGGTGACATTCGGACAATTTCAGCAGGGCGAGGTATTGGAGCTGTCGGGAATGACGGCGGTAAAAATTGATTTCCCGTACGGCATTTTTTCGATGAATGCGACGCTTAATCCAGACAATACCTGGACTGTCACCCCGGGAATGGATTAAGTTACGCAAGGGAGGATGGCAACAAAAAACCGGGGGATGCGCACATCCCCCGGTTTTAATACAATCCAACTTGCCTACCGCTTCACCGACATGGTGTCGTAGCGGGTAACCGTAAAAACATCAATGGCCTTGCGATCCGGCTTGAAAGAAGACCGGTAGTTCAGAATGGTCCCGGGCTTCCAGTCCGGGATTTTACTTTCCTGCACATTAGGGCCTACGAGCACGGATTTAGTCTTCGAATCGGTGGCAATGTATTTCAACTCCGTATTCACGTTCACGGTATCGGGCACATTCCAGCTGATCTGCAGCATTTTCAGGGTCGAGTCGTAGGATGCCGTGCTGATGGTGCGGTTCAGCAGGCCATTTTCATAGTTCGACCCGAATGTCCGGCCGTTGAAACGCAGCGGCACCGAGCGGTTCCCTTTCGCATCCAGCGAGTACATTTCAAAATTATAAGAGCCTTCCTGTAAGGGATCGATCATAATCCTGACCGTATCGCCGATAAGGTCCGAGGGAACGGCGGCTTCCATCGAATCGGCCTTGTTGTTCCAGTACAGCTTATAGCCGGTTACGCGCGGATCGGCGCTGAGGACCCACAGCAGCTGCGTCCGGTTTCGGCCCGCGGCTATTAATACGGTGTCGCCCCGTCCGGGGTAAACGATCTCGCCGCCAGCCTGGTATTTTTTAAAATCGTCCCATTCCGTACACGATGCCAACGCGAACAGGAGCACCAGAAATCCCGTGATTTTATGTTTGATAACCATCATAGCTCAGTTTTAAATTATTTGGTATCCCCCCAGAAAGTGAGTTCGGTAAAATGGACAAACTTGGTGTCGGACCAGTTCTGGTGGATCTGCATGCGGATATAGCGCACTTTGGGAGCCGTAAGCGGGAACACAAACTCCTCTCCGGCCGACATGTAAGCAATATCGTCCCCGGTATTCACCCCATAAGGGCTGCCCGACGGCTTGATCGACTCACAATCCATGAGCTTGGTCCAGCCATTGAAACTACCATCCGGATTAGGTGCCTTTTCGCTGCCCCACATCGTCCATTTGCGGGGGTTACCGTGTTTATAAAACCAGTCGCCCTGCCGCTGCCACAACCTGAACCGGCTGAGCTTGGCCGCCGTTCCGAGATCGAATGTGAAGTGAATCGGCATATCGCGGTCCGACAACGGAATAGTGTGGAAGCCGGGCTCGGTCATCTTCTCGTCCCAAAGAAATGGTATTTGCCAGCCGTAACCGCTCTCCTCGTCGGTCGGCAGCACGTATTCGCGGAAGCGCGTTTTGTCCAGTTTTTTTTCAAAAAATGGCTTCACTTCTTTGTAAACCGTATCGGAATAATTGTTCCAGCGGTCGCGCACATACACGCCGAACTTCCTGCTGAGCGTATCAAAGCCCCGCGCGGCAAACGACCCGTCTTTGATCTGCGTGTACAGCGTTTCCACCGGTACGAAGTCGCCGTTGTTGTCGGCCGTGATCACCACAATCGCCAGCTTGGCTTCGGACGGGTTGTTGAATGCCACATTCAATCCGCCAAAATCCACGCCGAGCTGCAAGGAGTTGAACACGGTTTCGACGGGCGGGGCCTGCGGCGCGATTTTTACTTTGACCGGCTCCGATTTATTGTCGCTTTTATCGACGGAATACAAGGTTACCTCATAATCACCGCCAGCGGCAAAGCCTTCCACGGTCAGTTTGTTCGTATAATGGGATGCTTTCGCTTCGCTGATGGCACCGGAGCTTTTATTGATGGTATACTCGGCCACCACATATTGAAGGTCATCGTCTTTTGGCAGCGAATAGGTAATGGTAGCCCCGCCTGGGAAATTGACCACCGAGGTATTCGTCACCACGCCGGGCTTCTGGGAGTCCGCGCCAAGCGGCCTGCGTATTTCATCGGTGTCCGCGCAGGAGCACAGTAATGCGGACGCCCACACGAGGGAAAACAATATTTTGAGCTTTTTCATAGACAACAGCATTTACCAGCCTGGATTTTGAACAAGGTTCGGATTGACAATCAGTGAGTTTTCCGAGATCGGCCAGAAATAATCTTTCAGGCTGAAACTGCTCGTGTAAATGGGTTTAACCCGGTAGTAGTTGACAGCCTCGCGCTGGGCGATATCCCAGCCGTTGACCGATCTTTGCAGGTAGTTTTCCGCCACTTTCCATCTGCGCAGGTCCCAAAACCTTTTCCCTTCGAAAACCAGCTCGATCAGCCGCTCGCGCTGGATAATCTCACGCAAACCCTCCTTGTTGCTGAATTTGGACGCCTTGTTGGAATGCTTCGTCCAAGACTCCACCACGCCTTTCAGCCCCGCCCGCGCCCTGACTTTGTCGATCCAGCCATATACTTCGGCCGACGGCCCCTGCGATTCGTTCAATGCTTCCGCGTAGAGCAGGTACAGGTCCGCGAGGCGCATGATCGGGAAGGGATAGCCTTCCACATTGTATTGCTGCGCCGGGTCGTTGATGGTATTGTTGTAATTAGCCAGTTTTTTAGGCCAGTATCCCGTCACGGAATACAGTGAGGCCCCCTGCCTGCCGCCGGTTTGCCCGAGTTTTCCTTCCAGCACCCAGGTATTGTCGTCGTCGTTCTTTCCCTGGCCAAACCAGATTCCCCCGTCGAAGCCCAGGTCGGCATAAAACCTTGGTTCGCGATCGAAATTG
>CAMLNK010000931.1 GCA_946481035.1 uncultured Dyadobacter sp.
AGTCAACCGCAAAAGAAGTATTACGTCAGGAGGCAGAAGCTGTACGTAATCTGATTGAATTGATTGATGATGAATTTGAAAAATGCGTATATGCCATTTTACATTCCGGAGGGCGCGTTGTGGTCTCTGGTGTAGGTAAAAGCGCCATTGTAGGACAGAAGATCGTCGCCACACTGAACTCCACCGGCACACCGGCACTTTTTATGCACGCCGCGGACGCCATTCACGGTGATTTGGGCATGATCCAGGATAATGATGTGGTGATCGTGATTTCCAAAAGCGGCGATACGCCGGAGATCAAAGTACTTGTGCCGCTCCTAAAACGCACCGGCGTGCAAATGATTGCCATGGTGAGCAATAAGGACTCCTACCTGGCCAAAAACTGCATTCTCACGCTACATGCGCACGCACCCGCGGAGGCGGACCCGCTCAACCTCGCGCCTACTACAAGCACATCCGTAACCATGGCCCTGGGCGACGCATTGGCCATTTGCCTGCTCGAAGCGCGCGGCTTCACGCACGACGATTTTGCCCGCTACCATCCGGGCGGATCTTTGGGAAAACGGCTTTACCTCAAAGTATGCGACATTTACCCGCATAATGCATTACCGACTGTAAATGAGGCAGCTACATTGCAGGAGGTAATTCTCGAAATGACTTCTAAAAGGCTGGGAGCGACGGCCGTAGTGAGCGAAAACGGCTTGATGGCCGGCATTATTACGGATGGGGATTTACGGAGAATGCTGAAAACTTATGGCGCGGCCGGTCTGCTCGACCTTCACGCGAGGGATATTATGACCAAATCACCGATTACGGTTTCTCCCGATGAATATGCAGTGAATGCGCTGGAAGTAATGCAATCTAAAAGCATTACGCAGGTAGTGGTGGTGGAAGATGGTAAAGCGCTGGGTTTCGTGCATTTGCACGATCTGCTGAGAGAGGGATTGGTATGACCCGGACCGGGCCAACCCAGGCCCACACCAACCCAGGCCTTAAGGCCTGGGCTGATGCGATACTATCTGAAGCGTTTCGATTGCTGCACCTCGCGCTCGTCCTTGCGGATAAAGCGGTTGGCGAACACATTGGCGAGCATTGCCCCTACCAATCCGTAGAAGCCGATATCGTATTTACCCGGCAGCTCCGCGTCGAACAGCTTGGCCGATTTGTAGAATGTGAAATAGATCACAAGTCCCATCAGTACGGTCAGTAATATCGAATTGACCGCGCAAAGCGCCGATTGCAGCACCCGGTTTTTGAATTTCATAATCGCATAAGCTCCGATACCCGCCACCAGGATTGCCAGGAAGACGAGGTAATAGAGCGGCTGAACATTGGATTGCACTTCGTTGATCTGATGGTGCAGCCGCAGGGCCGTCAGGTCAGCACTTTGTCCTCCTGCTAATGCTACTTTCGACCAGATCGGGAAGGCGAGAAAAATACCCATTCCGATGACGACCATTGCCAGAAAGATAGTTTGAATACGTTGTAACATGCTTTTTTAAGAGTTGTTCTTTTTTCAAATTGAACGGCAAATTTAGGCAAAGACACCATTTGCCGGAAATAGCATCAGGAAATCACTTCGCCGTAAAGGTCAAATTCCTCCGCGGAAGTTACTTTCACCTGCGCAAAATCGCCTAACCGCACATACTGGCTCGCGGGCACGAGTACTTCGTTATCCACCTCGGGCGAATCGTATTCGGTACGGCCGATGAAATAGCCGCCTTCCTTACGATCGAAAAGCACTTTGAACGTCTTCCCGATTTTCGCCTGGTTAAGCTCTGCCGAAATGCCCTGCTGCAACTCCATGATCGCGTCGGCACGTTCCTGCTTTACTTCCGGATCGATATCGTCTTCCATCGTGAACGAATGCGTATTGTCCTCGTGCGAGTACTGGAATGCTCCCAGGCGGTCAAAACGCATTTTTTCTACGAATTCGTAAGTTTCATCGAACAAATCATCCGTTTCGCCCGGGTGACCGACGATCAGTGTCGTACGCAATGCGATATCAGGCACTTTATCGCGGATCGAGTAGATCAGCGCTTCGGTTTTTTCGCGGGTAATGCCGCGACGCATGAGTTTCAGCATTTCCGTCGAGCCCGATTGCAGCGGCATATCGAGGTATTTGGCGATGTTGCTGCGTTCGTTCATCACGTCCAGAACGTCCATCGGGAAACCCGCCGGATAGGCATATTGCAGGCGGATCCAATCGATGCCTTCCACATCGGAAAGGTTACGAAGCAGGTCGGAAAGATTACGTTTTTTGTAAATATCCAGGCCGTAGTAAGTCAGGTCCTGGGCAATGAGGATGAGCTCTTTAGTACCGCGTTTGGCCAGCGATTTCGCTTCTTTTACCAGCTCATCGATCGGCCTCGACACGTGGCCTCCGCGCATGAGCGGGATTGCGCAGAACGAGCACGGGCGGTCGCAGCCTTCGGCGATTTTCAAATACGCGTAATGCGCGGGCGTGGTGAGCAGGCGCTCGCCTACGAGTTCGTGCTTGTAATCGGCTTTGAGGGTTTTGAGCAGGCGGGGCAGCTCATTAGTCCCGAACCAGGCATCCACTGTCGGTATTTCAACCGCCAGTTCGTCCTTGTACCGGTGCGACAAGCAACCTGTAACATACACTTTATCCACCATCCCGGCCGCTTTGGCGTCGGCGTAGCGCAAAATTGTGTTGATCGACTCCTCCTTAGCATTATCGATAAACCCGCAGGTGTTGATCACGACGATCTGCGAATCATCCTTTTTCGACTCGTGATCTACCGCGAACCCGTTGCCTTTGAGCTGCGTGTACAGCACCTCCGAGTCGACCAGGTTTTTGGAACAACCCAGCGTCACGATATTGACTTTATTCTTAACTATTCCTTTGGTTTTCATTGAAATTGGCC
>CAMLNK010000932.1 GCA_946481035.1 uncultured Dyadobacter sp.
ATCACCCAGACCAAGCGCGCCCGCGGCCGCCTGGTGCGCCAGAACGTGGCGGTGGTGCTGGCGCACGCGGCAGCACCCTTCCCCAAGACCGGCTGGACCGCGGCGGAAATCGCCAATATCGACAAGGTGTTGCGCATCGAGGCCACACACGCGGAATGCGGGCCCATGATCGAGCTGGTTGCCCGTGCAGGTTACGCATGTGAAGAATTAACAGACTAAAATTTACAAAATCAAACTCTATGTCCGAAACCAAACCCACATTTACCGGCTATGAAAAGTTTATCATCGCTCTTTTAGCCACTTTGCAGTTTACAGTTGTACTCGATTTCATGGTGCTATCGCCACTGGGCTATATCCTGCTCGACAAATTATCCATCACCACCAGTCAATTTGGCCTCGTCGTGTCCGCCTACGCATTCAGTGCGGGCGCTTCCGGGTTGCTTACCGCCGGCTTTGCCGACAAATTCGACCGTAAAAAGCTGCTCCTGTTCTTCTACGTCGGCTTCCTGATCGGCACATTCTTCTGCGGGATCGCCCCTACTTACCATTTGTTGCTGGCGGCCCGCGTGTTCACCGGCATCTTCGGCGGAGTAATCGGCTCCATCAGTTTTGCAATCATTACCGATTTGTTCGCCATTAATGTTCGCGGACGGGTTATGGGGTTTGTACAAATGGCATTTGCGAGCAGCCAGGTTTTGGGCATTCCGATCGGCCTTTATCTGGCCGACAAGTTTAGCTGGCACGCACCGTTCCTGATGATCGTGGCGCTTGGCCTGATCGTCGGTGTGCTGATCGTTACCCAAATGAAACCGATCGATGGGCATTTGAAAAACCCGCGGAAGGGCAATGCCTTCCAGCACCTCGGCAAAACGCTTTCGCGGCCCGACTATCTCCAAGGTTTCGCAGCCACTGCACTGCTTGCCACCGGCGGATTTATGCTGATGCCATTCGGTACTGCATTCGGCGTACACAACCTGGGCATTGCCGAAGGATCGCTCCCGACATTATATATGGTAACCGGCATTTCAATGCTCGTGTTTAGTCCGATGATCGGGAAGCTTAGCGACAAAGCCGGGAAATACAAAGTGTTCCTGATGGGCTCGACAGTGACCTGTATCATGACCCTCATTTATTGCAATCTCAGCGTGACCCCGCTCTGGATTATCATCGGTTTGAACGTGCTGCTCTTCGTCGGAATTACCGGCCGGATGATCTCCGCTTCGGCGCTCATGACGGCCGTTCCCGACCCGCAAGACCGGGGCGCCTACATGGGTATCAACTCGTCGATCCAGCAGATCGCCGGAGGGCTGGCCTCCTTGCTTGCAGGATTTATCGTCTCTGAAACGAGCACCGGCTTCATTGAAAACTACCCGCTGCTGGGAGATGTTGTGGTATTCGCGGTAATCGTGACGGCGTTGCTCATGTACCGCATTCATAAATATGTAGCGGCGAAATTGGCAGCGGTAGCACCCGCGAATGCGCCTAATCCGGCGGTGTAAAAGTTTTTTTTCGGATTTTATCGTCACCCTGGGTGAGGTCGAAGGTCAAATGCGATGGCTATCTCGCATTAACTTCCGGCTTCACTCAGGGTGACGGCATTTTATAGCATTCTTATTATCAACGAATTGTAAAATAATTACAAAAAAATTCTTTTAATACTTTTTATTCATTTAAAATGATTGATACATTTACCACGACAAAAACTTTTACGACTTTTTATTTATAAGGAATAGGGATAAAAATATTTTACGTTTATTTACGTATCGGACGTGAAATAAACTATTAACTTTTTATACTTATAATACTTTTAAATGAAAATCATCAGTATTGTCAACAACAAAGGTGGTGTGGGAAAGACTACATCTGCCCAGAGTATTGCTGCCGGTCTCAGCAAATTTGCCAATGCAAGAGTACTGGTAATTGACCTCGATGCGCAGGCCAGTCTTACCAAGAGTTTCGGCATCCAGCATGCCGGGCTTAAAAAAGACAGCGGCTCGTTCATCACCGGCGAATACGAATTTGATGAGATCGTCAAGCGAGTTGGAGACATTGATGTTTTGCCCGGATCGGCCGAAATGATCCACCGGGAAGACACGATCAAGTCGGCACCGGTTTTTCCTTTCAACCTGAAAATTGCATTGGAAAAAGTAAAGGACCGTTACGACTTCGTGATCATCGACTGCCCTCCTGCCCTCTACGGAAATACGAGGCTGGCCCTGGTTTCATGCCACCAGTATTATGTACCGTTGCAGGCAGAGTTTTTGAGCTACGAGGGTTTGCGGAATTTCCTGGTGTACTCGGCCGAGATCAAGAAGATCAGCCCGAGCACCAACCTCGGCGGCGTGTTCGCAACGCGCTACAACCCGAAGATCCGGAAGAAGATCAGTCACGAACTGATCATGGCGACGCGGGAGCAGCTGGGCGAGGTTTTCATGGAAGCGTACATTCGCGACAACATCGCATTGTCGGAAGCGCAGGCCAACGGAACTACGATCTTTGATTACGCACCAACCAGCAACGGAGCCGAAGACTATTATAAGTTAACCAAAGAAATACTGGAACGAATAAATAACTGACACGTATGGCAAAGGAAAGGAAGTTTGATTTTGCGCCACTACCGCTACCCGAAGTACAGGAGGAAGAACCCGTTGTAGCAATTACCCCGGCATCCGCGGCCGAAGTCATTGACGGCGCTCCCACCAAAGTCACCTTCGATTGTGATTTCGTGCTGATGGAGAATATGAAGGATTACGGCTACTGGGAAGGTCTCACGCAAAAGGACATCATCATCGAATCCTTAAAGCTGTATTTTCAGGACAAAGAAATCCGTCCCCGCCCCGATAAGATACGCAACCGGACGAAAGTCGGCCGCAAGCCGAAATCGGCA
>CAMLNK010000933.1 GCA_946481035.1 uncultured Dyadobacter sp.
TAAACCGCTTCCCCTTCCTGCATTCTTTCCGCATTCTCAGCAATGCGCAGTTTCTCGATCAGCTCAGCAATATCACCTTCCATTACGGCGGGGAGGTTGTAAACTGTATAACCAATGCGGTGATCGGTAATGCGGCTTTGCGGGTAGTTGTAAGTCCGGATTTTGTCGGAACGGTCGCCGCTGCCGACCATCGATTTCCGCTGCGAACTGATCGCATCGTTATGTTTTTTCAGCTCGATCTCGTACAGGCGTGAGCGCAGTACGCTCAATGCGCGATCCTTGTTTTTGAGCTGTGAACGCTCGTCCTGGCAGCTTACCACGAGTCCGGACGGAATGTGGGTCAGACGTACCGCGGAATAAGTCGTGTTAACCGATTGTCCACCCGCACCCGACGATTGGAAAGTATCGACGCGAATGTCATTCATATTGATCTGCACATCGACTTCCTCCGCTTCGGGCAGAACGGCTACCGAAGCAGCCGACGTGTGAATGCGGCCCTGGGATTCCGTAGCGGGTACGCGCTGCACGCGGTGCACACCCGATTCAAACTTCATCTTACCATATACATCCTCACCCTCGACTTTACAAATAATCTCTTTGTAACCACCGTTGGTGCCTTCGGTATAGTCCATTACGGATGAGCGCCAGCCCATTTTTTCGATAAAGCGCTGGTACATTCTAAAAAGGTCTCCGGCAAAAATGGCGGCCTCGTCACCGCCCGTGCCACCGCGGATTTCGAGGATAATGTTGCGGCTGTCATTGGGATCTTTCGGTATGAGTAGTTCTTTAATAGTCTGTTCCAGCTCCGCCAATTTGGGCGTCAGATCATCGAGCTCCTCCTTCGCCATTTCGCGCAGATCTTCGTCTTTTTCAGTCGCTATAAGTTCTTTGGTGCCGGCGATGTCCTTCTGTAACTTTTGGTAAAGTGCATATTGCTCCACGATCTTGCCAAGGTCTTTGTACTCCTTGCTGATCTTGGAATAACGTGTGGAATCGGATACAACTTCCGGTTGGATGATTTGTTGAGAAACCTCTTCAAACCGTTCTTTTATAGCTTCTAATTTATCGATCATCTTTATTGAATATCTTTGGCATCCCGCATTCGGGGCACAAAGATACGCATTTTAGCTAAATGAATGGTTTCAAGGGACTGGCTGCGTGCTGTGAGAGAAACCGTTTGATGGATTAAACAAATATTTGGAACAATGAAAAGGATAATAGGTATCGCAATACTGGCTGGTATTTTGACAGGCTGCGATTTTAAAAGCGGGCGCATTGAAAACACGAAGGAACTGAGCCGCGAAATAAAGGCCTCGCAAATCAAACGGGTTACCAATGTACAGCTGATATCGTCTGCCGATGAGTGGGGGAAAAAAATAGCCCAGATTGCTGAAAAAACATTGAAGGGGGAACTTGAAAAGAACCCCGGTGCAGGATTGGCACATTGCCGCGACCTGAGCGGTATCCCGGTTATAGCCGCATTGGAGAAGGAATATGGCGTGAAAGTCGAGTTGTTTGGTAAAAATGACGTAAAACGATCCGACCTGCACGCCAAAGAGCGGGAAATACTCGACGCATATGCTTACAGCGCGAAAAGCAATACCCAGGCAGGCGATAATTTGCAGCAGCTCAACGACACCCTGCTTGTCTACAACGCGCCTGTTTCGGCAGAGAGTATTATTTGCAAGAAATGCATGGCGGCACAGGACACGACTTTTGCCGTCTGGCGGCTGCTTTTCAATAAAAAAGAAATCATCCGAAAGCTGGATGCCAAGCAGTTGAAGGATTGATTTGAAAATGGGGTATTGCCCGTTAAAAACAATACCCCGTCTGTTTTTTATTTCCCGACAACCTGGTAGATATCATACCAATCCTCCCGGCTAAGCTTCACGTCCGAAGCACTCGCGCCGTTTCGGATGCGCGCTTCCGAGAGCGATCCGATAATCGGTAATGTACCCAGTTTCATGAGCCAGGCGACGGCCGTTTGTTCGATATTGGCATCGTATTTTTTGCCTATTTCTTCCAGTTTGGCCCTTAGCCGTACGGCTTTCTCATCGGTGCCGTTCAGGATTTTTCCGCCTGCAAGGGGCGCCCACGCGAGCGGTTTACTGAAACTCTGTTTGATAAAATCGATACGGCCATCTTCTATCGCGGTCGTATTCATCAAATTCAGCTCGATATGGTTCGTAACGATTGGGATACGAAGGTACGACGCGAGCAACTGGTGCTGGAAAACCGTAAAATTGGCAACACCGATGTGTTTCGCCTTGCCTGAAGTTACGATTTCGGCCAATGCCATGGCCGTCTCTTCGGGGTCGGCGAGCAAATCGCTTTGGTGCAGCAGGAAAATATCCAGATAGTCGGTTTTGAGCCTCTTGAGCGAACCGTTGATACTGTTGATAATGTGCTCACGCGAATTATCGTAGTAAGTCAGGTATTTATCATCCGATTTCCTGATGCCGCATTTGCTAAAGAGCACGATATCCTCCCGTTTGAATGACTTGTTGGCGATGATTTTGCCGAAATGCTCTTCAATGGTATGGTCGCCGTAAACATCAGCATGGTCGAATGTATTAATGCCCAGATCAAGGCAGAGGTTGACCGTTTTTTCAATTTGAGTGGTGGTAACGGCGCCTTCGTCGGTCCATCGCCAAAAACCATAAATTGCTTCCGAAACCTTCGGGCCGGAATCGCTGAGGCTTACTTTTTTCATCGGTGGTAGTTTGAATTCCTGCAAAAATATCTATTTCTCCAATCGTTTATCCCTTACGATCAGATAAAAATCATGGTCGAGTTCCAGGTAGCCGTAGTCGTACACGAAGCGGTAAATGCTCCCTTTGAGGGTCGGTCGAACATGCGTAATAAGGTTAAAATCAAAGC
>CAMLNK010000934.1 GCA_946481035.1 uncultured Dyadobacter sp.
ATTGCCTAGTTCCAGCTCACAGGTGTTTTCGATATCGTGATGGCTGCGGCGTTTGAAGTCACCCAACGGACGGAAAAGGATTTGCCGCGCCGGGATGGCATTTTCGAGCCAGGCACTGGCGATAAATTCGGCTTTCAGGTCGGGGCGGGGTTCCATGTTCTTATTGTCGGGGATAGTTGGGTGTGGTCAGGGGTTGTCAGGAATGGTCAGTTGTGGTCAGGGGTTGTTATTGGTTGTCAGGGGGTGTTTGGAAGCGTGACAACCTGGATGGGGTACATGCCGGTGGAGAGGCGGGTGAGTTTCAGTTGCAGCATTTCGCATTCGCGGGGCCAGTCTTCGCTTGTGCGGGCGGTCGGGGCGGGCGTGAGGCCGATTTGCAGGCAGCGTACGAAGCCTTGTCCGGGCATTTTGCCGGGCATGAAATGAGGCTTTACCTGCACTTTACGAAGCCGGTTGCCTAACTCGGCCGTGCAGAATGCACGCATGTCTTCCAGCGTGACGAGCCGGTTGCGCGTGACGATATTCTTCCGCAGCTGGTTCACATAATCATTTTCATCCGGCTTGGCTTTTCCGCCGGAAGAGCGGGTAAGCATGGTAATATCGGCCCCGCTCACGCCCGAGGCCGCGTACGATTGCAGGCGCGTGCCTGCAGGAATGCCATTGGCTTGCTCGGCCAGGGTGCTCCAATAGGAAATGAAAAGCACATCAGGATTTTTATCGCCCCGAATGACCAGGAACGGCTGAGCGGTAGTTTCGCTGGCTTTTTTCACGCCCAGCTTCTGCTCGATCCGCGCCATATTCTGGGCAATTTCACGCAGAATGGAGGCCAGAAAGTCTTCCCCGATCGCATTGAATGCGGTTACCTCGTCGCGGAGCAATTCCAGGAGCTGGTACAGCACCGCCCGCGCGTCGCGTTTGTCGAAACGGCCGATGCCCTGCCTGCGAAGCGTGTAAATGCGGGGGGCGACTTGCGCACCAACGCCCGGAGGCGTTTCTTCGTCCGTATAAAGGTTCTTTCCAGAGGCCGTATAAGCCTGATTTTTTTGATTAACAACACTTTGAATACCCATAAAAGCATCGCCGCTGGGTAATGCAACACCATTCAGGCCGGTTTGCAGGCGGTAGGTAATCTTGTTGAGCTGTTTGTTTTGTACGGGAAATGCATTCAGCGAGACATTCATTTGCTCAAACCCCGCCGCCGGGAATATGGCCGGCCACGTTATCTGGATCCATGCCAAAGGCTTTTTCAGCATTTGTAACGTCCGTCCGTCAAACATGCTTTCGAATGCTCCGGGGTAAGGCTCTGCTTGCATTTTGCCCTTTTCCCAGGAATCGTCGCTGGTAATGCGTACGAAACTGTCATTGTATATAAGGATGGAATCGTCGATCGCCTCGTCCTGCAAACCGCCTTGTGTGGATAACTTTTTGCCATTTCCCCACCAATTCGTCGCCGGCAAAAATTCCCGGTACTGGTACTCCGCCGCATCACCCGGAACGCCGGCCGCTTCCCAATCGAAATAGAACCGGAAGCCTTCCCAGGAAGTAATGCCCGGCTCGACATCCAGCCCGAGCCAAATGCTTTGCTCGCCGCCGGGTTGGGGCAGTGTTCGGGAAACCAATGTTTTTGTGCCTTTTTCTATCGAAAACAGGCCCTGCGGCGTCGCGTATTGCACAATGGACGCATTCACGAGCGGGTACCGGCCTGGGGGCGCAAAATGCACCTCGGTGGTTTCGCCCTTCCGCACGTTGGTACGCTTGCCGGTAAGCTGGTTTTCCGGTTCAATCCAGCCCGTGGGTTCCTGCGGGCGGGCCTGCACGATGGCTGTGGCGCATTGCGGGCCGCTATGGGTTTCGGGCGAAAGGATTTCGGCGATGCGGGTCATCAGCCGGAGCTCGGTATGCTCAATTTCCTGCCCTACCTTTTCAAATTCCACGGAACAGGCCTCTACCAGCAGCCGCACGAGCGGATCGAAATGGTCGGCCTGGGCGTCGTCGATGCCCCAGAGCTCGGCGCAGCGTTTGATCAGCCGACGGGAGATGTTTTCCTTGGTATAGCTCAAAGTTTCGGGCATGTCATTCGATGGATAATGGTGATATGAAAATGCGTTCGAAGAATATGAATGGCTCGTTGGTTCGCCGGATTGTGGCTTTGATCTCGATGCCCACGCGTTTGCGTACATAGTTGTTGGTTTTGGTCAAAACCTCGAACTCTTCCATTTCAACCCGGATTTTGACATTGCCCAGCCTCGGTTCATAAGTGCCCACGGCCTCTTCGAGCGATTCGCGGATGAGGTCTTTCCATTTGATTTGGGATAAAACCGAAAAATCATGCTCCCAAAGCGCGCAGCCATAGCGGTTATCGAAGCGGTTTTCGTCGAAATGAGTGACCATTAACAGGTACAAATGCTGATGAATCGCCTCCCTGTCGGGGCATTTGGGGTGCGGCAGGCCGGCGACAATGCGGTCGAGCGAAAGCGGCAAAGAATAGTTTTGATCTTCCATCCGGCGTTTTAATAAATTGTGGTTGTATTAATGAAAGTCTGGCTTATTTTTGTCTGTTCACCAACTTGTAAGCTCCCCGATGAACCTTCCGTTTGTTAAAACTGTCACGCAACGTCTTCAACTTTTGTATGCAGTCGTTCTGATAGCCGTGCTGACACTGGTAGGGGCGCTGGGCTTCTGGATCATCGATTACCGCGACGCTTACCCGATGGCGATGGCGTGTTTCCTGGTTTTCGGCATTCTGCACGTTTACCTGCTTTCTCAATGGTTTGATGTCCTTTTTGAGAACCGCTCCGCAAGGGCAATCGGCTTTACGTTGCTGATCACGCTGCTGACGGCATTAGTGGTTATTTTTCTTTAGATCGGAAGAGCACACG
>CAMLNK010000935.1 GCA_946481035.1 uncultured Dyadobacter sp.
CATTTCGTGGACACCGACGGTGATGGCAAGGCCGATAAAAAGCGACGCATTCTGAGCGGTTTCGGAACGGGCGATACCCACCATTTGATCCACACTTTCCGCTGGGGACCCGAGGGGCGGATGTATTTCAACCAGTCGATTTACATTTACAGCCACGTGGAAACACCATTCGGTATCAAACGCCTCGAAGGCGGCGGCGTATGGCAGCTCAACACGCGTAACCTGGATATGGACGTGTACGCACGCGGGCTCGTGAATCCGTGGGGCTTGCAGTTCGACCGCTGGGGACAGTCGTTCCTGACCGACGGTGCTGGCGGTGAGGGTATTAACTACGCATTTCCCGGTGCTACATTCGTGACGGCGCCCGGCGCTGCACGCCTGCTGCGCGGGTTGAACCCCGGCCAGCCGAAACACAGCGGCCTGGACGTAGTTTCCGGCACGCATTTGCCCGACGCGTGGCAAGGCCGTATGATCACCAACGACTTCCGCGCGAACCGTATAAACAGTTTCAAACTGGAAGAGCAAGGTAGTGGTTATGTGTCGAAACAAACCGACGACCTGATGTGGTCCGATAATGTGGCTTTCCGTCCGGTTGATATTAATGTAGGTCCGGATGGCGCCATTTACGTCGCCGACTGGTATAACCCTATTATCCAGCACGGCGAGGTCGATTTCCACGATCCCCGCCGCGACCAACAGCACGGTCGCATCTGGCGCATTGTTGCCAAGAACCGTCCGCTCGTTAAAAAGCCACAGCTGGTGAAAGCGACCGTGAATGAGTTGCTAGAATCGTTAAAACTGCCCGAAGACTGGACGCGCCTGCAAGCGAAGCAGGTGCTGAAAGCACGCGGGGCGAAGGAAGTACTGCCTGTGTTGGAAAAATGGGTTGCCGGTTTGGATAAAAATGATGCGAAATACGAGCATAACTTGCTGGAAGCATTATGGTTATATCAAACATTGGAAACCGTAAACGAACCGGTACTGCTCAATTTGCTGAATGCAAAAAGCCACAACGTGCGGGCAGCTGCATTGCGCGCGCTGGCGCTCTGGTACCCGAAAGTTTCTAATACGCCGGCATTGCTCGCCAAGGCGGTGGGCGATTCGCACCCGCAGGTGCGTCTGGAAGCGGTGATAGCATTACGCAAAACCAAAACAGCGGAAGCGGCCAAAACTGCATTGACCGTGCTGGACGCACAAATGGACGAGTTCCTCGACTTCGCATTGTGGCAAACCGTTCGCGAACTGGAACCGGTGTGGGTAGCTAAGCTGAAAAGCGATCCGAATTTGCTCGGTGACGCTAAAAAGACCGCCTATGCATTGAAATCAGCCACCAGCGCCGACGCTGCCGCATTGCTTACGGCATTGTACCAGAAAGGTCAGGTGCCCGACGAATATCAAAAAGACATACTCGCGTCGATCGCCCGCCTGGGCCAGCCCGCCGACCTGAATATGCTGCTGGACCTGGCCGTTCAGCCAAACAACAAGAATGCAGCCCCGCAATTGGCCGCATTGGAAGAGGCTGGCAGCCAGCGTAAGGTGATCCCGAACAAAAGCACGGAGCGCATTGCTTCGCTGATTGGCAATGAGGATGAAGCGGTAAGCCTGAGCGCGATCCGCCTGATAGGCCTATGGAAAATCTCTTCGCTCAATGACCGGTTGACTTCACTAATCCAAAGCGGTAACCCAGCTACCAAAAAAGCGGCGCTGGGTGCATTGGGAGCCATTGACAAACCCAAGGCATTACAACTGGTAACTGATCTGACGGGCGCGAAGAATACGCCGGAAGTACGCATTATCGCCGCAGCGCAATTGGCCGGGCTGGATGAAAAAGAAGGTGCACGCGTGAGCGCGGAGCTTATGCGTTCGCTGCCGGCGGATACCGATATGTCGGATCTCTTTTTGGCATTTATCCCGTCCAATTCCGGTGCGGCAGCATTGGCAGAGGCCATTGCCGCGAAAAAAATCCCGGAAGCCGCCGCCAAACGCGGACGGGTGCTTGTACAGCAGCGTGCAGGCTGGACGCGCCAGAGCATCGACGAAATAGCTGCATTGAAAAAGGCCCTGGAAGCATCGGGAGGCTCTTTGCCTGCGCCCAAAATGCCTCAGGACCTCGACGACAAGACCATTGAAGGCCTCGCCAAACTCGCTCGTGAAAAAGGGGATGCGGCAAAAGGCGAGCTTATTTTCCGAAAAGCCGAGTCGAGCTGTACTACTTGCCACGCCATTGGCGGTGCGGGCGGGCTCATCGGCCCTGATTTGAGCAGCCTTGGTACCAGTTCGCCGGCTGAAACCATAATCCGTTCGATCATCTATCCGAGCGCTTCGATCAAGGAAGGATACGATTTGAAACGTGTCGTGAAAAAAGACGGCTCCGAACTCATGGGTTACCTGGCTTCCGACGGCGCGAACGAGATCGTGATCCGCGACGTGACCGGCAAGGAAGTGTCCATTGCCAAGAGCCAGGTGCAGGTCATGGAAAAAGTCCCGGGCTCGCTCATGCCTCCGGGCCTCACCGCCAGCCTCGACCGCGACCAGTTCGTAAACCTCGTCGCATTCCTGACCAAACTCGGCGAACCGGGCGATTTCCGCGTACCCGCGACGCGCTACGTGCGCAGGTGGGAGAATATCAGTTTGAGCAAAGAACTGGCGGGCAAGTTCGCCCCGGGCAGTGCGATTACGGCTGGTAAGGGCAAAGTCGCCGGGGTGCCGGTTTATAGTAAAGTTTCTGGTGAACTTCCTGTCGATGAGCTTGTTGAAGTCAAAAATAATGCCGGCAAATCATACAGTATAGTCGGTTTTGAAATAGAGGCATTGACCAAAGGCCCGGTGACATTTGCATTGAACACCACAAACGGTATCACAGCGTTCAGCGGCGCA
>CAMLNK010000936.1 GCA_946481035.1 uncultured Dyadobacter sp.
TCATATCCAAAAATCTCGACGAGGAGCTGTTCTCCTGCAAATCCGTGGAAGACGTACAAAAGTTCCTCGACAGCCATCCCTACCTGGCCCAAGCCTATTTCGCGAACGCCCCGGTAGAGCCGGCGAATCTGGCGGCGCATTTGTTCACGATCATCCAAAACCCCGCTTTACAAGCATTCCGCGTACAGCTCGATTCGATTATCGGCGATCGCAAAACGCGCATTCTGAACCCGCTTGCCGACGCATTCAAACAAATTAAATACCATTATCCCCAATTCAGAATTCCCGAAGTCAATTTTATCGTCACTGGTTTCACAGGCAACGACCTCTCCATTTCCGACTCTCTGATCGTCATCGGCCTCGACTACTTTGGCGGCCCGGCGGCACGTTACCGGCCTAATGTGTATGATTACCAGCTCCGTCGCTACCAGCGCGAGTACATTGTACCGTCGATCGTTTTCTTTGAATCCAATCAGTTCAACTACATGAATGTTGGTGACCAGACCTTACTTTCGGATATGGTCGGGTATGGCAAGGGTTATGAGTTTGTAAAACAAATCATGCCGCAAACGCCCGACAGCCTCATTATAGGCTATTCGGACGAAGATTTGAGAAGAACCTACAACAGCCAGACCGACATTTGGGCATATTTCATTTCGAGTAAACTGCTCTACGAAAAAAGCGATCTGAAAAAACGTAAGTTTATCGACGACCGCCCGTTTACCACCGAAATCGGCAACAAGGTGCCGGGCGCTATCGGCCGGTGGGTAGGCTGGCGGATCGTAAGCAGGTTTCTGGCCGAGAATCCGGATACAAAGCTTACCGATCTCCTGGCGATCGATAATGCCGGCCGAATTTTACAGGAATCGGGATATAAGGGGCAGACAGACGAAGAGGAGTAAGTTTTTTACTTACTTTTGCGTCACACCAATGTCCAGAAGCATTTAATGCCTTTTACGCTCATCGTTTTTCTCCTGCTTGTCCCCGGTTTTGTCGTAATCGGCGTATACCTGGAACGGAAGGTTTCCGCCTTCATTCAGGACCGTCTGGGACCTATGGAAGTAGGAAAATGGGGGTTGTTGCAGCTTTTCGCCGATTTGCTCAAACTGCTTCAAAAAGAGGACATTGTACCAAAAGCCGCCGACCGGAGACTATTTCTGATTGCTCCTTTTGTCATATTCATTTCTGTTTTTGCCGGATTTGCGGTAGTACCGCTCGCACCGGAGCTTGCCGGATCAGGCGCTGCGGTGGGTGTTTTCTTCCTGTTAACCATCGTTTCTGTGGACGTGATCGGGCTATTGATGGCGGGATGGGGTTCCAACAACAAGTTTGCATTGTACGGTGCCATGCGAGCCGTGGCGCAGATCGTTTCTTACGAAATACCACTGGGCCTCTCCATCCTTTGTGTGATCATGCTCACTCAAACGCTCGATTTGCAGGTAATCAGCTATCAGCAAGGCATTTACACACCCGAAACGATCTACCTTTTCGGCATGCGCGAACTGGGGATCGATGTGAGCGGTGTGGGAGGCTTTTTGTCCTGGAATATTGTACGGAATCCGTTCCTGCTGATCGCCTACGTCGTTTTTTTCATTGCTTCACTCGCCGAGTGTAACCGTGCGCCGTTTGACCTTCCCGAAGGTGAATCGGAGCTGGTAGCAGGCTTTCACACGGAGTATTCCGGAATGCGCTGGGCATTGTTCATGCTGTCGGAATAT
This sequence comes from uncultured Dyadobacter sp., assembly GCA_946481035.1. Next base: position 1,719 of record CAMLNK010000936.1, read on the forward strand.
GGTATGATGCTGCTGGTGTCGCTGCTGGGTGCTATTCTTTTCCTTGGAAGCTGGAACACGCCGCTGCCTAATATCGGCCCCGTGAAACTTGCAGATTGGACCAGCGGTGAGCCGGGAACGTGGTTTGGCTACGTTACAGGCATATTCTGGCTGCTGTCCAAAGCCATGTTCGGCATCCTCATCCAGATGTGGGCGCGCTGGACGCTTCCTCGCCTCCGCGTGGACCAGCTCATGTACCTGGGCTGGAAGGTGCTCACGCCCGTGGGACTCGTATTATTCTTTATTTCAGGAGTTTGGCGTCTGATCGGCGTCTGATCATTTGACGATCTCAGCGCCGTCCAGAATGTAATTCATCTGGTAAATATCGTCGGCATTGAGTTTCAATGTGCCGGTAAAAGTAAGACGCTCGTCGGTTTTGAACTTCTTCCCGTCCTTTTTCTTAAAATTCAAAGTCATTACAGTTTCCGGACCGGCACCGCCGCAGAAAAAGCACGCGCTGAACGGGAATGCGGAAAGCACGTACAAATTGGCTTCCAGATCAACTGGCAGAATGTAACCTGTAATCGAAACCTGCTGGTTTTTCAGCTTCTGCACGCTCGGCCCGAATGTCGGGTGCAGCATGTAGATCGATTCTTCGGCATACCATTTCTTTTTGAAAGTGACGTCCCGCAAGGTTTCCCATGTCAGTTTCACCGGTTCTACTGCCGGTTTGAAAGCGAACAATGAGACGATGCAGAAGAACAATATGCTGATTTTGACAGATTTCATCAGTATTCCAATTTTGTATTACAATGACTTGTACCGGTTTAACAAATTTACACACATTATTATTCCTCCGCCAGTGTCCGCGAGATATTCAGCCGGTAAATGCCGAGCGACGGTAATGCCGCCGCTACCACGCCGATCGCCAGCGCACCGAAAAACAGGTAGATTTCTTCCGGCAGCAATGCAAATTTACCCAACGAGTAATGGAAGTCCTGCTCAGCCGATTTGGAAAATACCCACAAACCGACGCGGCTTGCAATAATACCTGCAAAAAAACCGATCACAGCCAGCGATAAGCCCTCGATCAGCAGCATCAGGAACAGCCTCGTGCGCGTCGCGCCCATGGAAAGCATCAGCGCCATTTCGTACTTTCTGTCTTTCAATGAGTTATA
>CAMLNK010000937.1 GCA_946481035.1 uncultured Dyadobacter sp.
CTCACCAATCGAACGATCCTGCCGCTCAATCTGGTAAGAAAAGACACGACTACGATCTATCTGCGTGTGCGCAGCAATTCCATCATTCGCGTGCCGCTCGAAATTTCTACCCTTCAATACATTTATGAAAACAGCCAGGAGAACGACATTGCACACGGGTTTTACTTCGGATTAATCGCTGCGCTGATCATTTACAATCTGTTTGTATTTATCTCGATACGGGAGCGCACTTATTTGTATTATGTGTTTTATATTTTCTGTGTAGCGCTGAATATCAGTTACATCAAAGGCCATTTCCTGCAATTCATCGTTCCCCATTTTCCTCAGGCCAACCATTCCAATTATACCGGCAGTCTCGCTTTCATATTTGCATTACTTTTCACGAATTCATTCCTGAATACAAAGTACTATTGTCCCCGCCTGCGAAAATTAGGCTGGCTGATTGTGTCATCGTGCATAGCAACGATTGCCCTTTCCCTTTCCGGGAATTTATTACTGGGTTTTAAAATCAGCTGGCTCATAGTGGGCTTCTTTCTCGCCTACTCAAACCTGGTCGGTTTTGTGGTTCTCAGGCAGGGTTTCAAACCAGCCAGGTATTATTTAATGGGCTTTACCGCATTACTCGTGGGCATTTTTATTTTCATGATGAAGGATATGGCTATTCTTCCGGAGAACTGGTTTACGGAGGGTGCCTATCAGATCGGCTCCGGGCTGGAAGCCATTATACTCTCTTTCGCATTGGCCAATAAACTCAATACATTTAAGAGGGAGAAGGAAGTAACGCAGGCGGACGCCCTGGCGCAGGCAACGCTTTTTTCGCAGCAACTCATCGGTTCACAGGAAAGCGAGCGAAAAAGAGTGGCCGCCGAACTGCACGACAGCTTGGGACAAAGTCTCGGGATGGTCAAAAACAAGGTCCTGATGATCAAGCGGGATTCCGAGAAGCCCGAGCTGCGCGAAAAACAGGTCAGGGATCTGGAAGAAATGGTCACGGAAGCGATTCAGGAAGTCCGCAACATCTCCTATAACCTGCGCCCGCTGCATCTGGAACTGCTGGGTATCACGCAATCGCTGCGTAGCTTGCTGGAAGATGTGGTAGAAACAGGGCTGATCGAACTGGAAACGGATATTCAAACTTTTGACAACCTGCTCTCCAAGTCCAATGAAATGAATGTTTTCAGGATCGTCCAGGAGTGCTTTAACAACATTCTCAAACACGCGCAGGCTACCGCGGCGCGCATCCTGATAAGCACTGAAAATGCCATGATAACGATACGTATAGAAGACAACGGTGTGGGTATCGGACCTTCCGCAACGGGAAAGGGAGGCTTCGGGATGATTGGAATCCGGGAGCGGCTCAACATCCTCAACGGCCGGATCGAAATCCTGGAAAACAAACCGTCCGGTACTATTATTAATATTCAAATTCCTTTCTAGCCATGGAAATCAGGCTGCTTATTGCCGACGACCACCCTATATTTCTGAAAGGGCTCAAAGAAGTGATCGAAATGGACGCCGATCTGAAAGTGATCGTCAGCGCGAAAAACGGTCAGGAGGCATTGCTCTCTTTCCAGTCGCACAACGTCGACGTCGTCGTGCTCGACATTGACATGCCGCGCATGAACGGCTTGGAAGCCGCCGAAAAAATGCTGCATATCCGGCCGACGCTTCCGATCATCATGCTTACCATGCACAAGGAGAAGGCACCCTTCCTGAAAGCGCTGGAAATAGGGGTACTGGGTTATGTCCTCAAAGAAAATGCCGTCTCCGACATTGTGCATGCCATTTACAAGGCCAAAGACGGCGACCTTTACCTGAGCCCCGAAATATCGGCTTACCTGCTCAAAAAAACATCGGCCCTGCAACGGAAATCGAAGGACGACGTGAAAGCGCTGCTTACCCCTTCCGAAACGCACATCATGAAATTGATTTCGGAGTACAAATCCAGCAAGGAAATCGCCGATGAGCTTTTCATTAGTGAAAAAACAGTGTCCAATCACCGGATGAATATCGCCAAAAAGCTGAACCTGACTGGAAAGAATAGTTTGTTACGATTTGCTTTGGAGCAGAGTTGGGACTAAGGGGCTTCAATCCCATACCCGATAAACCGGATCCCCGACAATATTCACATCGATCATACCAGCATGACACAAAACCAAGCCATTGAAGAAGCTAAGAAGATAGCGGCTTCTATCCCTGCAACGACAGCTAATCCGAGTATAAGTATCCGCGTCGCGGACAGAGATTCTTTGGACTCGTCATCTTGGATAGTCACTTTTAAACAAGAAGAATATGAGGAAATGGACGACAGGGGCTTTTGGATGGATTTGGTCAGATGGGAATTCGAGAGCGTAATGCAGCAAGAAAACAGATCGTGAGGCTATCTACGTTCGACATCCACCTTCACATCTTTGAACATAAAAGGATTATCACTAACCCGCACAGCTTTCCCACTGGCGGTCGTTACATTCCTTAGAATAACCTCCTTCGTTTTAATGTAAGGGTATTTCTCCTGGTAAGAACTGTCTTTCATCTCCGCATTGAAATTGGCGAAAATGGCCGGGCCCTCGTAGCTTTCCGGGTGCTGGGAGTCGTCGATGCGGAGGTTTTCAATGGTAATCCGTTGGGGCATGTAACAGGTGTAGCCAAAATCATGCTGACCTGAATAAGAACCGCTTACGAGGGAGGCATTTACGGGTTTGCCATTCGCCGGAACGAAGACGCAGTTACGGATCACCACTTCGCCCTGCCAGGTACTGCCGTAGTCGGGACGGAGATTGACGATGCTCCTGCCGCGTATGGTGGAGTTTTCAATCAGCAGCATTCCGCTTCCGATGGCATTGATCCCCATGTGGCCGAGGGTAGAGTT
>CAMLNK010000938.1 GCA_946481035.1 uncultured Dyadobacter sp.
CAACCGGCTTTCTGATACCACGCAGGGCCATTAGTTGAGTTATAAAGCGCTACCAATGCGAGTCGGTCCGATTCCAGGGAACCTTGTCCCAAACTTGTAAAATAGGATAGCAGTAAAATGACAAGTACAATGTGTTTCATAGCTTTAAGTTACTGGTATTGAGGAATAGTATCATGGCGTTTTCAAATCATATTAAAATTGTAAACGTTGGGCACAATATCCAAATAAATAGTTGATAATGTTGGTTATAAAACACAATACTATTCCAACTTAATTTAGAACTTTATCAAACTCATTTCACCACAAATCCTATACGCAATCCAATGGCCCAGCTAAAAAAAGAAGATATCAAACAGGAAGTATTCGATCTGTATGACGACTACGCCCACAACCGTATCGATCGCCGCAATTTTGTGCAGAGTTTGTCGGCCTACGCGGCGGGCGGAGTAACGGTGGCTTCATTAATGAGTTTTCTGATGCCCGATTACCAGGGCCAGATTCAGGTGCATGCAGGAGATCCGCGTTTGCAATCGGATTATATCAATTATGATTCTCCGAAAGGTGGTAAAACGATCAAAGCATTGCTCTCGAAACCCGTCGATGCAAAAGGAAAGCTGGGTGGAATTGTGGTGGTGCATGAGAACAGGGGACTGAACCCGCATATCGAGGATGTTGCGCGCAGAGCGGCGCTGGCAGGCTTTATTTCAGTCGCTCCGGATGCGCTTTCTCCTCTCGGAGGATACCCGGGCAACGACGATGCCGGTCGGGAGCTTCAAAGTAAACGCGACCGCAATGAAATGCAGGAGGATTTTATCGCGGCTTATGAGTATTTGAAAAACCACAAAGATTGCAATGGCAAAATCGGCGTGGTGGGCTTCTGCTTCGGGGGCGGCATTGCCAATATGATGGCGGTACGAATCCCCGGTTTGGCCGCTTCGGTACCGTTTTATGGCGGGCAACCTGCTACGGAGGATGTCCCGAAGATCAAGGCACCGTTGTTGTTGCATTATGCGGCCCTGGATACGCGTGTGAACGAAGGCTGGCCCGCGTACGAAAAGGCATTGAAGGAAAACCACAAGGAATACACGGCATATATTTATCCGGAAGCAAACCATGGTTTTCACAACGACACGACTCCCCGCTATGATAAGGCGGCTGCCGAATTGGCCTGGAAACGTACCATCGATTTTTTCAAGGAAAAATTGGCGTAGCAGGCAGCGGTATGGTTGGCATTATAGTCTGTGATGATAGGAAACTTGAATTTTATCATTAACAACAAAAGTCATGAAACGTGATTTACGAACCTTTTTAGCGCTTTGTTTTTTGGTCTGTCTCAACGCATGCTCTTTGCAGGACCATGTTGTTCCAAAGAAAATAAAGCTGAGTACTCCGGCTTTTGAGTTCACCGATGATTTTAAAATGCGTTTCAAAGTGCAGGTGGATTCGCTAGGTGATCTGCCGGTTACGGAATACGGTATTTTGCACCTGAGTTTTTTCCGGGCCGAAACAGATACCGACTACACGCCCCGGATCGAGCACGGTGCAAAAATGCAGTTTGACCAGCCGATTACATTGGGCATCAACAACTTCATTTACACCGGTAACGCTTTCCAGGGCAAATACTTCTTTTTTTACCGTGCATATGCATTGCTCTCAGACGGCTCGGTCGCCTATGGGGATATTAAAAGCTATACGTTCGAAAGATAGTATCAGATATTGCCGAAAAGTCAATCGCCCTGTGAAACTGATCCGTCAGGCTCACAGGGCGATTGTATAAAGCAAACAGAAGAGGAAAAATGCATTTCCCCTTCTGCTGCTAACAAATTGAATTATCCGCCTATTCGTTATTTTCCGCTGCCCTGGTTGTGGCAGTTTTCGATCATTTTGTCTCTCAATTCGATCGCTTTCGCAAGAGCATCGTTATAGTTTGCTTCTACGCGGGCGGTGTTTGAGTTTTTGGTTTCCAGTGCACGTGCTTTCGCAAGCTCAGCGATTTCCGTACAAGTACCGATCTTCGCAGCTTCAAGCTGGTTCACATTAGCCAGATAGTCGAGCAACTGAACGTTGATCAGCGCTTTCAGGTACTCATACTGGCCTGGTTTCAGGTGAGGCTTCGCTTTTTCCAATGCAGCAAGTGCTTCATTGGCGATTTTGATACCAGTCTGACGAAGTGCTTCGAAATAAGCCGGGCCATTTTCACCTGTGCATCTTTCAAGGTTACGCTGGATACGTTCCAGGTCCTTGTTGTATGCATCGTTGATTTTTTCAAGCTCTTTGGCCTTCGCGTCATCGAGGCGCTCCTTCGTTTTCTCAAACTTCTCATTGGCGCGGGCGATACAGTCGTCGGTATTACCTGCTTCAACAGCAGCTCCATTGCCGGATGCTGTTCCTGCTGTAACGCCGCCTGTGCGTCCGCCCTCAGGAAGTCCTTCCACCTTGGCAGCGGTGAACAGCGAGAGGTAGGGTTGAAGTTTTACGTCTGCCTTGGCTTTGTTCAGGATTGAACGAACCTGCTCCGAGCTGAGCATGGTTTTAGTAGCTTGTGACGGGGTAACCTGGTTCAACGCCTTGATCTCAGCCTGAGTAAGGGAAGAAGATACCTGCTCAGCCGCATTCGCAACGTTTGCCGGAATGTTGCCGGCAGTAACTTTGCTTAACGAACTGTTCAATTCTCCGGTTTTTGCCGAAGTTTCCACTTTTCCGGGCACAAGTTTGATGTCCGGTGTTTCTTCCAGTGTGGTAGTTTTCAATTCCAGCTTGTCCAGTTCGCCGGAAAGTTCGGTGTTGGCAGGTTGGAGTGAATCCGCTTCTTTGTCTTTACATTCATAAAGGAAGAATGTAAGAAACGTCAGAAGGGTAAGTAACCTC
>CAMLNK010000939.1 GCA_946481035.1 uncultured Dyadobacter sp.
TATCGTCACGGGTTACGCACGTGAAGGTAGCGCGCAATCCCTTCTCAGCCAGAAAGTGTCGGTGACGGCCAACGGCAGCGAAGTAAAAAAGGTGCTCAGCCAGGTGGAAAAGCAGGTGGATGTACGGTTTGTATTCAGCTCCAAACTGATCAAATCGGCCCGGAAAGTGACAGTTTCCTTAAAAGATAAGCCCTTATACGAAGCACTCGATCATATTCTGACGCCGCTCGGGCTCGATTACGAAGTTTCCGGTAAGATCATCATTCTCAGAAGGCTCGAAAACGCTACGCCCGATGCTCCGGCGGGGCAGAGCACTCCGGCTAATGCACCCAAACGGACGGTTTCAGGTAAAGTGCTGGACGGCGATTCGAATGCCGGACTGCCTGGCGTAAGCATTGTGCTGAAAGGGACCCAGACCGGTACTACGACCAATCCGGACGGCAATTTCCGGCTCGAAATTCCCGAAACTGCCGCGCCGAACTCGGTGCTCGTTTTTAGTTTTGTAGGCTATAAATCGCAGGAAATTGTGCTGGGCAGCCAGACGGAACTGACACTCAGCATGGTTTTGGAAGATAAATCATTGCAGGAGATTGTCGTAATCGGTTATGGCCAGATCAAGAAAAGCGACCTTACCGGCTCTGTTTCGTCCATCAAATCGGGCGAATTGAATGCCTATCCGGCAACTAACCTCGTGCAATCGCTCGCCGGACGCGCGGCGGGTGTGTATGTTTCGCAAAATACCGGTGCGCCCGGCAGCGCTATCAGCGTTCGCGTGCGGGGTACCAACTCCATTCAGGGAAGTAACGAGCCGCTTTACGTGGTGGATGGTTTTCCCTATTCAGGTAATCCTACTTTGCTGAATAATGCGGATATCGAATCCATTGAAGTATTGAAAGACGCTTCGGCGACCGCTATTTACGGTTCGCGGGGTGCGAATGGTGTGGTGCTGATCACTACCAAAAAAGGTAAGGCGGGCCGCGTGAGTGTAGATTATGACGGCTATTATGGTGTGCAGACTATCCGTAAAAAGCTGGATCTGATGAATGCGACCGAATATGCCAACTTCTACAACGAGCAGGCGGCCAACGACGGGCTGGCACCGCATTTCACACCGGACCAGATCGCAGGTTTCGGCAAAGGTACCGACTGGCAGGACATCGTTTTCCGGTCGGCACCCGTGCAAAACCACGCACTGACGGTAAGCGGCGGTAATGAAAAAACACGTTTTTCGGTAGCTGCGAGCAATTTCAGCCAGGATGGTATTGTAATCGGCAGCGATTATGTGCGGAATGCATTGCGCATTAACCTGAGCTCGGACATTGGTAAAAAATTCAAATTCGACCTGAGTTCCATGCTGAGCCGCATTGATTCGGACCGCAAAAATTCAGAAAGAGGAAACCGCGGCGGCACGCTGATGTCGGCCATGCTCTCGGGCTATCCTACCATTCCGGCTACACTACCCGACGGCAGTTATTCGAAACTGGCCGAAGCTTATGCCTGGGGTTCCAATGTGATTACCAACCCGCTGAACTTCCTTTACCAGCAATCGGACGTTATCCGATCCAACAAAATCCTGACCAACGGCGCTGTTACATTCGAGCCGATCAAAGGGTTGGTGATCAAGACGCTGGCCGGTATCGAAAGCACCGACGACCGGACAGATGCGTACACTACAACGAAGTTCGTGAACTCGAAAGGCAGTGCAACTATCGAAACTCAGCGGGTTACCAGCATTCTAAGTGAAAATACGATCAGCTATATTAAAGATTTTGGCAAGAACAGCATATCGGCAGTGGCTGGGTTTACTTATCAGGATTATACTTCCAATTACCTGAGAGCGAGTGGTAGCGGTTTTATCAGCGACAATCAGGAAACGCACGATATCGGCGCGGCGGCTACGCAAGGTGTGCCTGTATCGTCCTATTCCAAATGGGCATTGCTGTCGTACCTGGCGCGGGTTAATTATACATTTAACAACAAAATCCTCGCAACGGCCAGCTTCCGTGCGGATGGTTCCTCGCGGTACAGCGAAGGGCAGAAATGGGGCTTTTTCCCATCGGGAGCGCTCGCGTGGCGTTTGTCCGAGGAGGAGTTTATCAAGAACATTCCATTTATTTCCGATCTGAAACTGAGGGCAGGATATGGAGAAACGGGTAACACGTCCATTCAGCCCTACTATACATTGAACCAGTTGAACTCGGGACAAGTTGTGTTTGGCGATGCATTCATGACATCCTATGCACCCGGCACCCGGCTTGCGGGCTCGTTGAAATGGGAAACGACCGCCCAGACCGACTTCGGTATCGACCTCGGACTTTGGAATAACCGCGTTAATGTTACGGCAGATTATTACATCAAAAACACCCGCGATTTGCTGAACAACGTGGCACTTCCGTCATCGCTTGGCTATACATTTACAATCCAGAATATCGGAAAAATTCAAAATAAGGGTTTCGAACTCGGCGTGAATGCAACCGTGCTGGAAGGTGCGTTTAAATGGAATGTGTCGACCAATTTGTCCATTAACAGAAACAAGGTTATGAAGCTGTATGGCGGAAATGACATTCTGGGGCAAACAATCGGTGCTGCGGTGAATGATAATGTGAATATCCTCCGAGAGGGTTATCCGCTGGGGTCGTTCTATGGTTATGTGGAAAAAGGGTATGACGAGAAAGGGTTCATTGCCTATGAAGATTACAATAACAGCGGCAGCCGAGACGCGGGCGACAAGCGGATCATCGGTAACCCGAACCCTAAGTTTACCTACGGCTTCAACTCGAACATGTCGTTCAAAAATTTCGAGCTGACATTCTTCATCCAGGGCTCACAGGGTAACGACATTTTCAACCTCAGCGCGCAGGGGCAGGG
>CAMLNK010000940.1 GCA_946481035.1 uncultured Dyadobacter sp.
GCGCGTCGAATTTGCCGGGGTATTTGAAGCAGAATGATGGGTATTGATATTTGAGTGAACAAAGAAAAGCCGGTCGGGGTAATCTGACCGGCTTTTTGTTTGGTTAAAGCAGTATTACTATTCCAAGGGCTCTGCTACCTTCGCGCCTTCGCTCAATTCTTCCACTGCCGGTTTTTCTCCGTAAGTATTCACGAATGTCCGTTTTACGTGGGAAGATTTGATCAGGTATGGGATCCATATGGCAGAGAAAAGCATAGTGCGGCCGATTGCGGCTGACGTTTCAGCAACCGCCCGATTGACGAGATCCCCGAAAAACGCATAAGTCACGAAGGCGTCGACAATTCCACCTAACAAGCTGATTCCCATAAAGTAAATGTAGAGCTGCGGAAACGAATCCCGCTTTTTGAAAAACAAAAAGGCTACCAACACCGCATAGCCAATCATGCCGACATTGAAAACCATTTCAACCATTAGCAGCCCGCGGTAAGCGGTTGAATGCAGCACACCCTTTGCCTCCATTGCATCCCAGGAAGGAGAAGAAAGGTACACAGGCAACTGATTAAACAGCTCAACAGTCAGGCTGATCGGCTGTGAAACCATGGCAAATGCCAGGAAAACTAGCCAGCTCCCCAAATGTATACCGGGCTCATGGTAGTGCCTCAAACCTGGTGAGTACCGATACAACCTTCTGAAAAATCGCGATGCAAAAAAGGTTGCCGCGGCCAGCAGTGCCAGCATGAGTATATTCAGGTCCTTGAAATTAAGCCAGTCTTCTCTCGGATCGGTAAGCTGGTATTCAAGGTTTTCGACGAGCTTATCGATGTCCGCCTTGTATTGCTTTGCCTCCGCAGCCGAAACATGGTCTTTCAATGTTTTGAAATGGTATCTGAGTTGCCAGGTGTATTCCTCCGTAATATATTTCGATTCAAAGCTGATAATGTAAGCATCCCGCTTGATTTCCCATTTTTCTGCGCCAATCGGCCAGGCCCCCGGCATATGTATATTAATCGTGTAATGCTGATCCGAGGGAAATTTAAGCGACACAGGGTCCTTTCGGGGCCTGCCGGGAAGAAGGGTCAGCGTAGTGTACAAAGTTTTTCCGAAAACATCGAAATAGATTCTGCTGGTGGCGCTGTCAAGCCGCCAGGGATTTTTCAGCGAATACCGCTCCACCAAAGAAAAACTGTTGCCTTCGCGCTGATCATAGTATTCCAGTGTGTCCGAAGTCTCAACATCCGCATGTTTGAAAAGGTCTTTGTAAAAATTGAGATAGTTCTCTTCCAGCTCCGTCTGGTCACCTTCCTGAAATTGGTTCCGGAAATAGTCCGCCTCTCCTTTATAATAGCCGGTTTTAACCATAATGCTGCCCACCGCGCTGGAATCATCCGTCTTCGGCAGGTAAATATCCTCGGTAATCTCGATTTGTCCGTCGTTGCGGTTTGGTATATCGATTGGTTTTGACTGGCCGCCTGCCAGGATCAACCCCTTACCGTACGGAGGGCAGTACATTTGCGGGACAGCTCCTCCCTGCAATGCCATCGTAGCATCGATGAACGCATAACTCGATTCCTTGTCGGCTGCCGAGTTCTTTTCTTCCACCCGGACGCGGGCGATCACGTGATTAAAATCCGAGGGAGACGGCAGAAATTCCGTCAAATGCGAGCGTTTGTAAGTATCGACCAGGACCGGGTCGCATTCAATGCCATTCGAGCGAAGGATGGCACAGAGCAGAAATGCCTTGTCTTTACAGTCGCCGTAACGCTGGGCAAAAACGTCCTCCGGTCTATGCGGTTTGTGTGAATTTTCACCGGTTTCGATGCCGAGGTAGCGAATTTCGTCCTGCACAAAGCGCACGGCCTTCCCAATGAATTCCAATGTGCTTTGGCTCTGGGACTTCCATTCATCCACCCTGGCTTTCAATGCGCCCGCAGGAGCAGGAACCTTGTAAAAATTCAATCCCCAGTCCACCACTTCCTTCCAGGTTTTGAATTCTGTCACCTGCACGAACGGTTCCTTCGCATACCATCCCGGGACATAGTCGTCGTACGAAATATCCTTTACATTACGAACTTCCCATTCATATAGCACATTTCCGCCCACATTTCGGGTATTCCTGACCGGCGGCTTGTTAAAATCCTTGAAATACAAGACCCTTCCGGCAGGCGCAAGGATCGAAGTATGGATATGACCAATATAATCATACGCGTGGAAATACGTCAGGCTGGAATACTTACCCTCAAAAACCGGGTTCCATCCCGTGGTGGAATAAGCCACATCGATGCGGTCTCCTTTGCGGATGTCCTTCAACACCAGCGAGGCAGAATAGAATCCGTTGTAAATGAATCGCTGACGCTCGGATTCGACGGGGATGACCTTGAAATCCCTTAGGTTTAGCTGGGAAATTCGCTGTCCGTTGCGCCAGATCGTTACTTCGTGAAAATCGACGCGCTCATAGGCGGGGTCAAACGTAACCGAAACCTCCGAGCCATTCTGAATGCCGCTTTCGGAAGCGATTTGCCGCACAAAGCGGTGGTAGGTGCTCCGGGTACCCAGGTTGACCTGCTTGTCGACTAGCGGCAGGTAATACCCCTCCGAAAAGTCTTTCGCCGAAGGCGCTTTCCCGCCCGGCGTAACCGGCACCACCCACGAAGGAACGGGCTTGATACCGATGGAAGGAGCTGCCCCGAGTTCGCCAACGCACATAGCAAGCACACACAATACGGACAGAAGAAGTCGGATTGAACGGAATGTAAAAGTCAAGTTAATAAATCAGATAGAAGAGTTACAGATGGGCTAAGCTATTAATATTTCATCAAAGTATCTGAGAGTTACCACCTATTTTATTCTTACAAAAAACAATGC
>CAMLNK010000941.1 GCA_946481035.1 uncultured Dyadobacter sp.
GCTGAATGTTTCCTCCCTGCAAATTCTCTTCCAAATGTTCCAGCGAGCTCGTGCCCGGAATCAGCAGGATATTCGGGGCACGTTTGAGAAGCCATGCCAATGCAATCTGAGCTGTGGTAGCATGGTGCTTCTCAGCAATGCCGGATATTTTGTGCTTCAACTTTTCGGGTCCCGAAGCGAGCGGGTACCACGGGATAAATGCCATTCCGCGCTCCACAGTGTATTCCAGCACATCTTCCCATTGCCGGTTGCCCAGGTTATACAGGTTTTGAACCGACACAATGGGTACCGTTTTCTCTGCCCGCCTGATCTGTTCCACACCTACTTCCGACAGTCCCACATAACGGATCTTACCCGCTTTCACGGCGTCTACCACGGGTCCAAGCGTTTCTTCGACTGGGAAACGCGAATCGATGCGGTGTAGCTGCCACAGGTTGATCACGTCCGTTTTCAATCTTTTGAGACTGCCTTCGATGGCCTGCCTGATGTGTTCTGGATTGCCATTGACGCGCCATTGATTTGGTCCGGTGCGTTCAAAACCGCCTTTGGTAGCGATCAGAAGGTTTTTCGGATAAGGAAAAAGCGCGTCGGCGATCAGCGTTTCATTGGTGTGCGGGCCGTAAGAATCGGCTGTGTCGATGAAGTTCACACCCGCATCCACGGCTGCGCGAAGCACCTTTTTTGCATTCCCGCGATCAGGCGCGTCGCCCCAAACGCCCTGGCCGGTGAGCTGCATGCCGCCATAACCCATCCGGTTAATCTCGATTTTGTTTCCAATCCTGAATGTACCGGCATATTGATGGTAGTTGCTCATATTGATTTTATAGTTAAAGGTCATTTCGCTAAAAACTGTGGAACGCAGGTTTTCATTCAAGGAAGGGTGCGGGGCCGTCATACTCATTTTTCACAAAGCAAATGTCAGGCCATTGGTTTTGGGTGTACCTGCGTAGACGGATGTTTGGCACGATTTTTTTCTTTTCAGCTCAAAACCAAAAAACATCAGCAAATGGAAACGACAGTATTTGAAGCGCGCGCCAAGGAGTTGGTCGACGATATTAAGGCGATTGTGAAAGTGAAGGGAATCAATCTGACCGACGCGCTGGAAGAGGCGGGCATTTCCCGTAAATCTTCGGAAAAGATCCTCAATCAGGGTGTAATGCCCAATTTGTCTGAATTTCTCGCGCTATGCCAGATTTCGGGCATTACTTTTCATCTTCCTTATGTGGAGACGACCAACAGCCCGATGTAGCATTACCCGACTTCAAAGTTGAAGTCGCCGTTCATAATCAGCCGGGCATCGATAGGGTCGGGGTTGCCGGGGATTTGAAGGCCTTTGATCTTGGCCGTTTTGCCTTTGCTAAGCAAATCAAAAACGTGTTTGTCCGTTAGATTTTTGCCCAGAAATTCAAAGGGTATTTTAAAACCGCAGACCTGGAAATTGCTGCATCCGTAGGCTGTTTTGCCTTTCTTTAAAAGATATTCCTTGCATTTGGGGCAAGTGAGGGCTTCAATCGAAACTTCTTCCTTCGGCTCGCGCGGCTTGCGCTCTTTTTTGGGCTTTTCTGCCGTCTCAACCACCGGCGCTTCTTCGATAATGGTAATGGACCGCGCGCGTTCGTTTTTGACCTCATGGGTGAGCTTTACCACCATTTCGATCAGCTCCTGTTTGAAAGTATCCATCGCGTACTCGCCCTTTTCGATCAGGCGAAGCTTACGTTCCCAGTGGCCGGTCAACTCTGCGCTTTTCAGCAGCTCGTTCTGAATGGTGTCGATCAGGTCGATGCCGGTTTGCGTGGCGAACACATTCTTTTTCTTTTTCTCGATGTATTTGCGCTTGAAGAGCGTCTCGATGATATTTGCGCGCGTCGAAGGCCGGCCTATGCCATTGTCCTTCATCAATTCGCGCATTTCCTCGTCTTCGACCTGCTTGCCGGCCGTTTCCATCGCGCGCAGCAAAGTCGCTTCGGTGTAGGCCTTCGGCGGGGAGGTTTTACCCTGGTGCACGCGCGGCTCATGCGGGCCGCGTTCGCCCACTTCGAAAATCGGCATTACCTTTTCTTCCTCGGTCTCCTTTTTGGCGGCATTATCGTTCACATACAGTTCACGCCAGCCCAGTTCGAGGATTTGCTTACCCGTAGCTTTAAATTCCACCTGGCCCACCATTCCAAGCACTGTGGTGTTGGATACCTTACATTCCGGGTAGAATACGGCTATAAAGCGTCTGGCGATCAGATCGTAAATGCGCTTTTCATCCTGGCCGATATGCACGGGCAGCACGCCGGTAGGAATAATGGCGTGGTGGTCGGTTACCTTTTTATCGTCGAAAACATTCTTCGATTTGGGTATGGGCAGGTTGGCCAGAAGCGGGGCGGTAAACTGGCTGTAATAGGTCAGTTCGCGGAGAATGCCTTCCACTTTCGGATGTAAATCTTCCGAAAGATAGGTGGTATCAACCCGCGGGTAAGTTACAAACTTCTTTTCGTAGAGGTTTTGAATGTGTTTCAAGGTGTCCTCTGCCGAGTAGCCGTACTTTTTATTGGCTTCCACTTGCAGTGAAGTGAGGTCGAAAAGCCTTGGGTTACCCTCTTTTCCTTCCTTTTTTTCAAATGCGGTTATTTCAAAATCGTGTTGTTGCAGGTAGGCCAGGCCCTTGTTGGCTTTCTCAACATTCTTAATGCGGTCGATTGTCGCGGTAAACTCGGTTTCGCGGTAAATGGTTTTAAGCTCCCAATATTCCTCGGAAACAAACGCGTCGATTTCCTTTTGCCGCTGGACGATCAATGCGAGGGTAGGGGTTTGTACCCGTCCAATCGAGAGCACCGCTTTTCCGCCACCGAATTTTTTTGGTGAAAAGGCGCGT
>CAMLNK010000942.1 GCA_946481035.1 uncultured Dyadobacter sp.
AGCGCAATATCCCGACACCCTTTTGACCCTTCAATTGGACGTGAACGACCGCGCGGCCAGCTTCGCGGCTATCGAGCAGACCAACCAGCATTTCGGCAGCGTCGACGTCGTGATCAACAATGCGGGTTACGGCTTATTCGGCGCTATTGAAGAAACCAGTGAAAAAGAAGCCCGCGACCAGATCGAAACCAACGTTTTCGGCCTGCTTTGGGTTACGCAAGCGGCCATCCCGGTAATGCGGGCACAAGGCGGCGGCCATATTATTCAGGTTTCCAGCGTGCTGGGCGTGGCTACGCTGCCGGTACTGGGCCTTTACAATGCTTCCAAATGGGCCGTAGAGGGGCTCAGCGAAACGCTCGCTTCGGAAGTGAAAGACTTTGGTATTAAAGTGACGATCGTTGAGCCGAACGGCTTCTCGACCGACTGGGGCGGTGCTTCGGCCTCCCACAGTGAGCCTATCGCCTTGTACGACGGTATCAAGGAAGCGCTCTACGCCGGCCTCACCCCCGACACGATCGGCGATCCGCACGCTACGCCTGACGCGATCCTGAAAGTGGTCGACGAAGAAAACCCGCCATTGCGAATTTTCCTGGGTAAAGTAGGGTTTCCATGGTTGAACCAGGTGTACGCCGACCGCCTTGCTACCTGGGACGAGTGGAAAGAGGTAGCCGACGCTGCTCACGGTAGCCAGGTACCTGCCTGAGTTTAGGTACATTTGATTGAAGTTTGTTGTCAGGTTGAGCGGCCCGGGCTGCCGGGCGGTGGAAGGCCGGTACAGTACCGACGTTTCGACTCCGCTCAACGTGACAACTTAAATGCGTTTGCTACAATTTCTTAACCGTTTCAAAACCATGGACCATTACAAAAGCATCAGCGAGCTGCACCGCGCCAGTAATATGCCGGCGCCGGAGCATCCTATGATCAGCATGTTCACCTGCGATGAGCTGAGGAGCTGTACGCTGGGCTGGCGGGAGTTTACGACGGATTTTTACATGATCGCGTTCAAGAAGATCAAAGCCGGGCATATCCTTTACGGCCGCACGAAATACGACCACGAAAATGGTTCGATGCTTTTCTCGAAACCGCGGCAGGTGATTGAAATGAATAATATAGAGCTGGAAGAAAAAGGCTTTATCCTTTACGTGCACGAAGATTTCCTGAACGGCCATGCATTGCATTCGGAGATCCGCAAATATGGCTTTTTCGATTACGAAGCCAACGAGGCATTACATTTGTCGGAGCGCGAGGAGCAGATTATCTGGGATCTTTTTACCCGCATTCAGAGCGAATATTCCAACAATACCGACGAATACAGCCGCGACATTATCCTCACGCATCTGGATTCGATGCTGAAATATTCGCAGCGCTTTTACAAACGCCAGTTCATCAACCGCATGCAGCTTTCCGGCACCACCGTTTCGCGTTTCAATGAAAGCCTCGCTACCTATTTCGAAAATGGTGATTTCCAGGAAAAAGGGCTGCCATCCGTCAAGCTCATGGCCGATTTGCTCAACACCTCGCCACGTTACCTAAGCGATTTGCTCAAACAGGAAACCGGCAAAACCGCCATCGAACTGATCCACATTTTCCTCGTTTCGGAAGCGAAGAATATGCTGCTCAGCACGGACAAAACCGTGGCGGAGACCGCTTACTTACTCGGCTTCGAAAACCCGCCGTATTTTTCAAGATTGTTCAAAAAAGAAACCGGTTTCAGCCCGAACGAGTATAAGAAGCGGGTGGAATTTTCGGGGCAGGCTGGGGTGGCGTGATTATTGGCGACTACTTAAATATTTTGCCAAAAAAATAGCAAATACCTCCCCAGCGACGTTCTAATAGCTGATTTGTGAATCAAATTCGCTTATTTGGTCGGTTTATTGGACGTTACTCTGGAAAATACATGATTCAATTCAAACCCGGGAAATACCGGCGTCGCATTCTTTTACTATGGCGTACCCTTGGCATCGGGCTGGCGCTGCTGATACTTTACATTGCCGCCGTCAACTACAATTTTTTCTGGCTTTTCGGCGGCATGCCCGATTTGAAAGCCCTGGAAAACCCTAAGAGCGAGATCGCTTCGGAGCTGATTTCACAGGACGGCAAGTCGCTCGGCAAATACCTGATCGAAAACCGCTCGCCGGTAGAAATATCCGAAATTTCCGCTAACCTGATCAATGCATTGCTGGCGACGGAGGATACCCGTTTCATCAGCCATTCGGGCATCGACCCGCGCAGCCTTTTGCGTGTTGCGAAGGGCATCCTTACCGGCAATTCGAGCTCGGGCGGGGGCAGTACGCTCACCCAGCAGGTTGCGAAAAACCTCTTTAACACGCGCTCGGAGGAGTTTGAAGGGGCTTTGGGCAAAATACCGGTGGCCCGCATCGTGATCGCGAAAACCAAGGAGTGGATTCTTTCCATTATTCTTGAAAGGAAATACACCAAACAGGAAATCATGCAAATGTACCTGAACACCGTGTCGTTCGGGAACAATGCGTTTGGTGTCAAAGTCGCGGCAAAAACGTATTTCGATACCGATGTGCACGACCTGGATATTACGCAGTCGGCATTGCTGGTAGGAATGCTCCAAAACCCGACGATCTATAACCCCGTGCGCTTCCCGCAGAATGCCACCAACCGCCGCAATACTGTGCTCGGGCAGATGGCGAAATACGATTACATCACGGAAGACGATTTTAACCAGCTGAAAGAAAAGCCGCTGGGGCTGGAATTTGCGATGGAAACGCATGCCAATGGCCCGGCGCCCTACTTCTGGGAGTCGATGCGCGGGTATCTCAAAGCCTGGGTGAAACAATACAATGAGGAAAACGGCACTGACCTGAACCTGTACACGAGCGGCTTGCG
>CAMLNK010000943.1 GCA_946481035.1 uncultured Dyadobacter sp.
CTGGAAATCGAGGTCGCTCAATGTCTTTTGGAGTGTAAAACGCGCTACTTTCAAGTTCTGACGCGTATTTTGAAGGTCATTTACCAATCGGCTGGCCTCCGTTTCCGATTGGAGGAAGCTCAGTTTCAGGTTCTGGTTTTCGAGGCGAAGCAATACATCACCCTGTTTCACCATATTACCGCCTTCAATCAGTTTCTCGGTCACATACCCACCCACGATCGCATCGAGCTGGATGGTTTTGAGCGGCTGAACGACCCCGGTTACGACAATAAACTCGTCGAATTTGCCTTTTTGGACCGTCGATATCGTGAGTTTGTCTTCCTCCACATTCAGCTTGCTTCTTGTATCGGCAAAAAAGAACTGGTATATCAGGAAAGCTGCCAGCAAAACGCTACCGCCGATGATGCTGATACGTTTGGTATTCCAGAATTTCTTGGGTTTGACTCGGTCCATGGTTGATCCTCCGGAAAATCCGTTGCTGGTGCTTGTCGAGTTAGGTGTCTTAACTTCCATTATATGCTAGTGATTGAGTTCGCTTTTGTATTTGGCTTTACTAATCCAATCACTATGCCAAAGAAGACAACGGTATCTAATCATTTGAAAATCAATATAATTCAAATTCAGAAGACCGGTAATATTGTTCGTTATCGGACAAATTTGTTCGGGCGCGGACAAGCCTTTGAAGCCGCCTTTTTAAGGTAAAATAGTGACATTTTAGCTTGTTACGAAATAATATTTCAAATTGCGTCCTTATCTTGACAAACAATTGCGTTAAGTCCCTATCCGGCAGTGTCAACCCGCCTGCGCACCACAAGAAATTACAGCCATGCTACTATCAGAAGCCAAGATCCTGATTATCGACGACGATGTTGATGTACTCAGTGCCGCCAAACTTTTACTGAAACGGCACGCCAAAGCGGTCGATATTGAAAAGAATCCCCAGAAACTCCCATTCCTCGTCACCAACGGCGATTATAACCTGATCCTGCTCGATATGAACTTCACCCGCGACGTGAACAGCGGGCGCGAGGGTTTCCATTGGCTCGACCGCATCCTGGACATCAATCCGGCGGCGAAGGTGATCATGATCACCGCTTACGGGGATATAGAAATGGCTATCCGTGCGATCAAAGCAGGCGCCATCGATTTTGTACTGAAACCCTGGGAAAATGATAAACTGCTGGCGACGATCAGCACGGCGCTGGAAGGCGGCAAAGATAAAGTGGTGCCCGTTGCCGAAGAAAAGACCAAAGACGACGGTAAAAAGAACAATAAAGCTCCTGGTGATACCATCGTGGCCACCAGCGACAGCATGCGGCAGGTACTCGTCACCGCGGAACGCGTAGCTTCGACAGACGCTAATGTGATCATCCTGGGAGAAAACGGTACCGGCAAAACGCAGCTGGCCAAGCACGTTCATCAGCATTCCAAACGCGCCGACAAGCCGTTCGTGGCCGTGGATTTGGGCGCGATCAGCGAGTCGCTCTTCGAAAGCGAACTGTTCGGCCACGTTAAGGGTGCATTTACCGACGCAAAAGAGGACCGCGCCGGCCGTTTCGAAGAAGCCAAAGGCGGTACCATTTTCCTCGATGAGATCGGCAACCTTACATTACCGCTCCAAGCCAAGTTGCTCACCGTCATTCAGGAACGCAAAGTAACCCGCGTAGGCTCCAACAAGCCCATCGCGCTCGACGTACGCCTCATATGCGCGACGAATATGAATATCGAAAAGATGGTGACCGACAAGACATTCCGTCAGGATTTACTTTACCGGATCAATACCATCGAACTGGAACTGCCGCCCCTGCGCGACAGGCCCGAGGATATTGGTGCACTCGCCGACTATTACCTCAAACAATACGCCAAAAAGTATAACCGTCCCGTTAACGACATCAGCAATGCATTGGTGAAGAAAATGCAGCAGTACAACTGGCCGGGCAACATCCGCGAGCTGCAACATGCCGTGGAGCGTGCGGTGATCCTTTCGCAGGAAAAAACCTTGCAACCTGATGACCTTTTCCTCAAAAGTTCGGCCGGGCAGCCCGCTACCGCCACCGGCTTCGACCTCGAAGACATGGAAAAAACGATGATCATCAAAGCATTGAAACGCTTCAACGGAAACATCACCGACGCGGCCCGTGAGCTGGGACTCAGCCGCGCAGCGCTTTACCGGAGGATGGAGAAATACGGTCTGTAAGCCTTTCCTGACCGCACGGAAGTACAAACTTGGCATGTTTTTTGGGTCAGAATCAATCTAAAAGCTCAACTGCGTTCCAACTTTGTACTTCCGATGACCAAATCACTGCCTATATTCATCCTCGTTCTTCTCTCCCATTTCCTATTCGCACAAACCGGCGGTATCAAACCCGTGCCGCTGAAAAACGTTAAAACCACTGATGGTTTCTGGCACGATCGGATCGAGCTGGCGAGGGCGGTAACCGTCCCGCATGCATTGCACCAATGCGAAGAATCGGGCCGGTTCGATAATTTCGCCGTGGCCGGCGGTTTGAAAAAAGGGATATTCAAAGGCGCGCGGTTTGATGATTCGGACGTTTTCAAAGTCGTGGAGGGCGCCTCCTATGTACTTCAAAATCAGTATGACCCAAAACTGGATCACTACCTCGACAGCCTGATCACACTCTTCGCCGCCGCGCAGGAACCCGACGGCTACCTTTACACGATCCGAACCATTAACAAGGATACCACCGGCTCCTACGACTGGATCGCCGGGCCTTACCGGTATTCGTTTGAGAATGGGAGCCACGAGTTGTACAATGTCGGCCATTTGTACGAAGCAGCGGTAGCGCATTATGAAGCGACCGGTAAAAAGAACTTGCTGAATGTAGCCATC
>CAMLNK010000944.1 GCA_946481035.1 uncultured Dyadobacter sp.
TGACGAGCGGGAAATACCTGCACGTGAAGCCGGACGGCACCGTGTACCAGGTGAGCCAGCTCTATGTCAGCCGGATGGCCAACCCGAACTTGAAATGGGAGAAAACAAATGCATTGAATGTCGGGCTGGACTTTGCATTGTTCAATAACATCGTCGACGGCAGCATTGAATATTACAGGTCGACCACCAAGGATTTGCTTGTAAAGCGTGCGCTGCCTAATGTGCTGGGCTTTGACAACGTTTGGGATAACCTCGGCGAAGTGCAGAATAAGGGGCTGGAAATCAGTTTGAACTCCAACAATATGCGCCGCGAAAACTTCTCCTGGCGCAGCACCTTCAACTTCCAGCTGAACCGCAACAAAATCGTCCATTTGTATGGCACTATGATTGATATCAAAGACGGCAATGGCAAGGTGACCGGTCGCAGGGAAGCCGACGATGTTACCAACCGCTGGTTTATCGGCCATGCGCTCGATGAGATCTGGAACTACCGTATTCTGGGCGTATGGCAGAAAGAAGAAGAAGCAGAAGCAGCCAAATACGGCGTGAAACCGGGTGATTTCAAATTGAAAGATGTGAATGGCGACGGTAAGTTCACCAGCGACGATAAGGAGTTTCTCGGCTATACTTCGCCCCGATTCAGATGGACGTCCCGGAATGAGTTCAAGCTTTTCAAAAGTCTGGATGTTTCATTCATGATCTATTCTTACTGGGGGCAAAAAGGCACATTCAACCAGATGAAGAACCGCGACGGCTTCGTGGACCGCACCAGCTCGTATGTATTTCCTTACTGGACAGAAGAAAACCGCCAGAATGAATGGGCAAGGCTCTATTCCAGCGAGGGCTCGGCGACGGGTTATGCAGTTTACAGAAGCAAATCCTTCGTCCGGTTTGAGAACCTTTCGGTGGCTTATACCGTACCAAAGGTCATTTCGCAAAAGGCGGCGGTGCAAAACCTGCGCATTTACGGCAGCGTCCGCAATATTGGCTTCTGGGCCCCGCAATGGGACTTCTGGGACCCGGAGAACGGAACGAACGGAACGACGAACAACAGCATTGCCACCTCGGTACCGAGCCCGCGTATCTACACCATCGGGCTGGATATCACCCTGTAATCACTATCACACAAAACTGCACGCATTATGTTTAACCAAACATCAAAATATATACTGGCATTGGGCTTGCTCGGTGCGGGGGCGGCTATCACCTCCTGCAAGGAAACCTGGCTGAAACCCGAACCGCTCTCGTTTTTCGAGCCGGATCTGACATTCAAAGATCTCGGGGGATTGAAAGCTACGCTCGTCGCGTGCGAGCGCAATCTGCGCCAGGAATGGTACGGCGACGCGATGCCGATGATTACCGAGTCGATCTTTTCGGACATTGCCGTGGAAGGTACCACGGACAAATCGGGCCCGGCGCAGAACCTCAACCTGCTCATCACGCCCGATGCCCAGCTAAATCATATCGATTACAACCGCATCGGCTGGTATTGGCTGGAAGGCTACAAGGGCATTAAGTATGCAAATACGGCCATTTCACGCATCGATTTGCCGACTTATAAAAGTGAAGAAGAGAAGAAAGAACTGCTGGGGGCAGCCTATTTCCATCGGGCGGCGCGTTATTACCGGCTGACGCAGCAATTCGGCGATGTACCATTGATTTTGAGTGAAATAAACGGTCCGAAACTTGATTTTCAGACTACAAAACGGGAGGTAATCCTTAAAAAAATGAAGGAAGACCTCGAATTCGCAGAACAATGGGTGCCAGCCGTCACAGACAAGGGAACTGTAAATAAGGGTTCGGTGAGCCATTTGCTTACAAAAGTCAATCTGGCATTGGGGTTGTTTGATGATGCGATCAAGTCTGCGACGAATGTGATCGATGGCGGTACACACAAGCTGATGACCGCGCGTTTCGGCGCAAATGCGAACGATGCGAGCCGGAATGTGATCTGGGATTTGCACCGGCCTCAGAACAAGGCCATCGCGACGAACACCGAAGGGTTAATGCTGGTGATCGACCGGCTGAATATCGAAGGGAATGTCGATGGCGGAATGCTGATCATGCGTAACGCCGTTCCGTTTTGGTTCAACAATATTAACACACCAAACGGAAACCGGGGCACGATAGATACTTATGGCATTGAGATCGATCAGGTTGTTAAATTCGGCCGCGGGATCGGACGCCTGCGCCCAACCGATTACTCACAGAACCAGATTTGGGATGATAAAAACGACCTGCGTCACGCACCCGGAAACTGGACGCGCATGGAAGATATTTTGTACAACAATCCCAAGCTTGTTCAGGACAAAGACAGCTACTATGGTAAGAATTTGCAACTTAAAAACGCGGAAGGCGTGGTACTTACCATCGACACGATACGCTGCTGGTTCGACTGGCCAAATTATAAGCTCTTCATCGAAGACCCGACGCGCGTCCAGCCCCAGGGCGGGAATTCGGATTGGTACGTTTTCCGGCTGGCTGAAACTTATCTCCTGCGCGCGGAAGCCTATGCCTGGAAAGGGGATATGGCCAAAGCTGCCGATGATGTGAATGCCGTACGGGCCCGCGCCAACTGCGCTCCGCTTGCCGCCGGCAAGATCAATATAGGTACCATCCTCGACGAGCGCGCCCGTGAACTGTATTTTGAAGAGCCGCGCAAAACCGAACTGACCCGCATTGCTTACATTTTCGCGCAAACCGGCAAACCGGCGCCGAATGGCAAGACGTACAGCCTCGATAAGTTCTCAGACGACAATTACTTTTATGACCGCGTGATGGAAAAAAGTGATTTTTATAATAAAGGTGTCAAAACGCGCCACGCCGACGAATACACTATGAGCCCTTACCA
>CAMLNK010000945.1 GCA_946481035.1 uncultured Dyadobacter sp.
GCGGTCAGCCATCGGCCGTCGGCGGTCAGCCATCGGCGGTCAACCTTCCCCTATTTCAGTACCGCCCTCATCTTCCGATAAATCTCCGTATTCTCGTAAACCCCTCTGAAATCGAGCGAGTGCGGGCCGTAGGCGAATACGGGTACCATAATGCCGGTGTGGTCGCCGGTGCTGAACTGGCCGTCGACGTAGCCGGTTTTGAGGTTACCGTCCAGGAGCGTGAGGCCGCCGGTTTCGTGGTCGGCGGTGACGATCACGAGCGTTTCCCCATTGGAATCGGCGAAGCGGAGCGCCTCTCCTACCAGTTTGTCAAAATCGAGCATTTCTGTCACCACGTACGGCACGATGTTGGCATGGCCGCCGTAATCTACCTGCGCGCCCTCAGCCATCATGAAAAAGCCTTTCGGGTTGGATTGCAGCGATTGGAGCGACTTTTGAAATGAATCTTTCAGGAAATCGCCCCGCCCCTTTTGCATCGATACCACATGCTTGTCGTCCAGCAGTACGAACGGCGCTTTCATATTGGCCAGGTCATTCCAGTTGTCGGACACCTGGAAACCGCGTGCTTTCAACGAATCGGCCGTTTTAGTTTTGGCAAAATGGCCGTATCCGCCGCCAATCAGTACATCGACGGGTTCTTTCAGATAATCTGTCGCAATCTCGTCCATCTGGCTCCGCTCGGGGCGGTGCGCGTAAAAACAAGCCGGGGTAGCATCGGTAATGTCGCCCGCGGAGATCAACGCCGCCTTCCGGCCGGTGGCTTTTACCTGGCGGATAATGGACGGTACCGCTACGAGGTTAGAATCGACGCCGATAGCGCGGTTACGGGTTTTGTGGCCGGTTGCAAATGCGGTCGCGCCTGCCGCGGAGTCGGTAATGTAGTTATCCGAAGATGCTGTTTTGGAAAAACCGATATTGAGGAATTTACCGAGGTTAAGCTCGCCCCGGTTGGCGGTAAGGCCCGAATAAATTTGCGCCAGGCCCATTCCATCGCCAATGAGCAGAATGATGTTCTTCACCTTACCGAGCCCGTCGTTGTTTTTGTAGGTAGGCTGATAGGGTTTGTAAAACTCCGTGGACTGGTATTCGGCGTTCTTGCGACCACTGAGAAAAGTGCCCAGCTCGGCCACATGGTCGGTATTAATATAATCCGCACCGAGGTTCATCAGCACTTTCCACGCATTGATATTGTCGGGACTCGCCCAGAAACGGAACGGCTTGCCCATTGCATGCGCCTCCGCGATGGCGTTTACGAGTGCTTTGCGGTCCTTTTCAACCGGAATACCCTTTCCGTTCCATTGTGAATACTTGTGAAAATCCTGGCTGATCATACCCAGGCGGGCCGCCTGCGCCGCAGTATAGCTCGTACCCGGACGGCCATCGAAGAAAATATAAGCCGGATATTGTTCAAATTCAGCCGGTGGAGGCGTGTTACCGCTCAATACTACCTTTACGGAGCCTTTCGGCGCTAGTAACCCCTCGTGCGGTGCTAACGCTTTCACCAATGCCGGCAAAGTCGTTTTGTAGGTGGTTTTAAGATCTACCAACACGGTCATTATCCGCTCTTTATCTTTATATATGGTACCCTGGTTTTTGGTAACCTGCCTGATAATCGGCTGTAAATACAGTTTATCAAAAGTGCGGTCGGCGGTCATATCTTTCGCATCGTGCGCGACGAAAAGGGTATCGTTGCGGAAATGCACGTCGGCTTCTACCGATCCAAACTGGTGCTGATAAGCGAGCGTAAACGGTGCCGCCTGCATGTAGTCGTTATGCGAATGCGCGCGCGACAATGGGTTTTCGGCGGTGCTCTGAGCAGACACCGACAAGGGTAAAAGGGCAAAAAAGGAAATGGATAATCCAAAAAAGGCTTTCATGAATGGGCGTCCCGGCGGGTTTTTATCGCTGTTAAAAAATAGAACTGGCGCGAAGTTAGCCTGCAAACTCCCCGGAAACACGCCAAAAGGGGCCGTCCGCCTGAAAAATAACGTATTCTTAACAATTTGGAATTATCCTGACCACACGCCGCCAGTAGTTTTGGGCATACCAACCGGCACATTATGTGGGCATATTTACTTCCTGATAAAACCAGGGTCTTCAAATCCGTTTCCTGGCTTTTCATCCTCTTCTTCCTCTCCGAAGCCACACCCGCAACCCGCTTACAAACCGGACTATCCGGCTCCTATCAGCCGCAATTGCCTCCCGATTCCCTCAATGCAGGCAGCTTTTCCGTGATTACTTATAACATCGCCGGACTTCCCCAGCTCATTTGCAGCGCCGTTACGCCCAGGAAAGAGAGCATTTCGGCCATCGGCAGACTCCTCAACCGCTTCGATATTGCGCATGTGCAGGAGGATTTCAACTACAATCAATACCTGTACAATACCGGCAATGCCCATCGTTTCCGCACGCCGAGCAAGGGTGCCGTCATGACCGGCGATGGCCTCAATACCCTCTCCAAATTCCCGGTGAAGCACCTCCGCCGCATTTCGTGGACCGATTGCACCGGCGCCGACTGCCTCACACCCAAAGGTTTTACCTATACGCGCATCGAAATCGCCCCTAATCGCTTTATCGACTTTTACAACGTGCACGCGAATGCCTACAACCATCCCCGCGCCGCACTCGCGCGACGCCGCAATATGGAGCAGCTATCGACCTACATCCGGCTGCATTCCACCGGCAACGCGGTGATTGTGATGGGTGATCTGAACGGCCGATATAGTTTCGGGCAGGATAATGTGGATTGGTTGTTGAGGGAAAACGGGTTGGACGATCCGTGGGTCGGCATGCATCGCAAAAATCAGCTGCCCGTCCGCAGCGACGCCATTCCAGCCAGCGACATC
>CAMLNK010000946.1 GCA_946481035.1 uncultured Dyadobacter sp.
AAAAAAATTGCCACACGAATATTTGTTGAGGATATATTCACTACATTGGAGATTCAATATCCTACCATTCTTCATCTAATGCCGAAAGGCTAAACCTTAACCAATGAAAAGAAGACATTTCATGCAGATGTCGGGCCTTGGCTTGGGCGCTATCATGCTCCCCGGGGTCCCGGTCATCGGAAACCCCGTGACCGAAGGACAGCTGCTCAACCCCTGGCTCGATGCCGCAACCAAGAAAAAGCTTGCCGAAACAGCGTTGAACGCCGCCCGCGACAAGGGTGCCACGTACACGGACGTCCGTATCGGCCGCTATTTACAGCAATACCTGTTTACTCGTGAAAAACAGGTCCAGAATATCGTTAATGGAGAGTCGTACGGCATCGGTATCCGCGTAATCGCCAACGGTACCTGGGGCTTTTCGGCGACGAGCGATGTAACGCCCGATGGTATCGCCAAATGCGCCGCTACCGCCGTGGCGATTGCCAAAGCGAATTCTAAGTTTCAGAAAGAGCCGGTCGTGCTCGCGGCTCAAAAGGGCGTGGGCGACAAGACCTGGAAGACGCCTTTGACCAAAAATGCATTCGAAATTCCGGTAAGGGAAAAGATAGACCTGATGATGAAGGTCAACGGTGCGGCCATGGACAATGGTGCTAACTTTGTGACTTCCAACCTGTTTTTCATCAACGAGCAAAAGTATTTCGCTTCCACCGACGGTTCTTTCATCGACCAGGATATACACCGGATCTGGCCTACATTCACGGTAACTGTGACCGACAAAGCCTCAGGCAAGTTCAAAACCCGTGATGCGATCAGCTCGCCGATGGGTATGGGCTACGAATACCTCGACGGCCTTGCAAGCGAGAAAATCGCCGGTCCGAACGGGCTCGTGGGTTACCGCAACTCCTACGATATGGTGGAGGATGCGATTGCGGCCGCAAAGCAGGCGAAGGAGAAAGTGACGGCCAAATCGGTGGAGCCGGGCAAATACGACCTGGTTTTAGATCCAAACCATTTGGGGCTCACCATTCACGAGTCGGTAGGACACCCTACGGAGCTCGACCGCGTGCTGGGTTATGAGGCCAATTACGCCGGTACCAGCTTTGCGACGCTGGATAAATGGAAGACCAAAAACTTCAATTACGGCAGCAAGCTAGTCAATATCGTGGCCGACAAAACGCAGGCACATACCTTGGGTGCCGTGGGTTACGACGACGAGGGGGTGCCGTGTAAGGAATGGGATATTATCAAAGATGGTATTCTGGTCAACTACCAGGCGATCCGTGACCAGGTGCAGATCCTGGGCGAAAAAGAGTCGCATGGCTGCTGCTACGCCGACGATTGGAGTTCCGTTCAATTCCAGCGGATGCCCAATATCAGCCTCAGGCCGGGAGCTGAGAAACGCAGTGTAATGGATATGATCAAAGGCGTCGAAAAGGGTATTTACATTATCGGCAGAGGGTCCTATTCGATCGATCAGCAGCGCTACAACTTCCAGTTTGGCGGTCAGGTTTTTTATGAGATCAAAAACGGCGAAATCGCCGGAATGCTTGAAGACGTGGCCTATCAATCTAACACCCAGGAATTCTGGAACTCGTGCGTGCAGCTTTGCGACCAGGACGATTACCGCACATTCGGCTCGTTTTTCGACGGCAAAGGCCAGCCCGCGCAAATCAGCGCCGTCTCCCACGGAAGCTCCACGACGCGGTTTAACGGGGTGAATGTGATTAATACCGGTAGGAAGATTTAATGTTAATGATGAATGACCGAATGATTGAATGATCGAATAGTTTTTCTACACAATATTCAGTCATTCAATCATTCAGTCATTCAAAATTCGGAAACCAACATGGCTATTTTATCAAAAGAAGAAGCTAAAAAAATCATAGATAAAGTCCTGGCGTTTTCGAAGGCTGACGAAATTAGCGCGTCGCTTTCGGGGAACAGGACCGGCAATATCCGCTACGCACGCAATTCGGTGTCGACCAGCGGTGAAACCAATGATCTGTCACTTTCGGTCACAGCTGTTTTTGGCAAAAAATCGGGAACGGCCACGATTAACGAGTTCGACGACGCGTCGCTCGAAAAGACTGTCCGCCGAGCCGAGGAAATCGCGAAGCTTGCCCCGGACAATCCCGAATATATTCCGATGCTTGGGGCGCAACAATATGTGAATACCAATCCATTTGCTGAAAGTACAGCGGGCATCGATCCCGAATACCGGGCCAAAGCGGCATTCGGCAGTATTGAGCCTTGCTCCAAAAAGAACCTGACAGCCGCCGGTTATATGCAGGACAGGAGCGGATTTACGGCATTGGGGAACAATAAAGGCCTTTTTGCTTATAATAAATCTACTTCCGTCGATTTTTCAGTGACCGTCAGGACGGCAGACGGTACGGGTTCGGGCTTTGTGCAGCGGGATTACAACGATGTTTCCAAGCTGAATACCAGCACCGCGACGGAAATCGCGATGCAAAAGGCATTGGCGTCGGTAAGCGCGAAGGCGTTGGAGCCAGGCAAATACACCGTGATTCTCGAACCTACTGCCGCGCACGATCTGATTCTCAATATGATGCGGAACATGGACGGGCGCAATGCCGATGAAGGTCGTAGTTTCCTGGGCAAAAAGGGCGGGCAAACGCGCCTCGGCGAAAAGCTCCTCGACGAACGCGTCACCATCTATTCCGATCCGGTAAACACCGAAGTGCCAGGCTCACCATTCGCTAATGACGGCCGCCCGCAGGAAAAAGTGACCTGGTTTGAAAAAGGGGTTGTAAAAAACATGTATTTCTCCCGTTTCTGGGCGCAAAAGAAGGGAGTGAAAGCGATACCTTCTCCGGAGGGCAT
>CAMLNK010000947.1 GCA_946481035.1 uncultured Dyadobacter sp.
ACATCACCAACCACCGACAATCCCGACTCCGGCTGCTCCACGAAACGGAAGCCGCCCTTGCCGTCGCCGACGAACAGGCTGCCATAATTGGCATCCATACTGCCCAATTTGAGGCGGTTATCTGTTTTGTTGCCCAAAAGGAGCAAGTCTTTCAGCCCGTCACGGTTATAGTCGCCCGTCAGGATCTCGCACACAGGCCCGAACTGGGCGCGTGCGGGCATCGCAAGCTTCTCGAATTTGCCGTTGCGGTTCATGAAACAAACCGTACGAAGTTCGCGCGCTTCGAGTTTACCGGCCTTTTCCAGCTCGGCGGCCGGAATCACCTCGGCCATCGTCGCATTGGCATAATCGCGGTAAAAAGAAAACTTCTTCCGCATCGGGTAAATCTGGTCATTCAGCTCGTCGCGGCTTACGAACGGGTAGGATTTGCCCTGTACATAAAAGTTAAAGAATGGGTCAATCGAGCCATTCCTGTCGAAATCGGCGAAATACAGTTCCGCAGGCTCTTTTTCGGTGGCTTTGATCTGTGAATTCTGCCCCAGGTTACCGGCCAGGATATCAGGCTTTCCGTCGCCATTCAGGTCTTCTATTTTAAGGGTATTCCAAAAACCGCTCTCATCACTCAGGAAAAAGTCGGCTGTTTTGTCATCAAAATCTTTTCCATTGTAGGTAAAAACCTTCACCGGCATCATTTCACCCGCTATAACGAGCTCGGTTTTGCCGTCACCGTTCAAATCGCCCCATTGCGCATCGGTAACCATGCCTATTTTGAAAAACGGCGATTCGCGGGTTTCGAAGCGGCCTTTTCCATCATTCACGAGTAAAAAAGACGCCGGCGCTTCGGGATAACGGCCGGGGATAATGCGGCCTCCGATAAACAGGTCGAGATCGCCGTCTTTATCGAAATCAAACGGGCGTACGCACGACTTGCTGCTGGCTTTTAAGTTCGGCACCGAAAGCACCGACAGGGTCAGGCCGCCCTTCCCGTCGTTCAGATAGATTTCGTCTTGCAGCGAAACCGTATTAGGCTCAAAAAGCGAGTAGCCGCCTTTGGCAATGTACAAATCATCAAAACCATCCCCATTGGCATCCAAAAACACCGCGGCCGAAATGGCAGACGTATTTTCATCGCCTGCCGCAAAACCGGGCATTTCGCGGAACGCTCCGTCTTTCTGCTGCAACCATATTTTGGCCTGCTTGTTCTGGTCGCCGCTCACGAAAATATCGTCGAGGCCGTCTTTGTTCACATCCCCTTTCGCCACCACCGGGCCCGTTTGCGAATACATCGAAAGCATTAGCGGCTGGCGTTTGAAATCATTTTCGGTGAACCCTTCATGCTGGTAGGCGATCGCGGGAGCCTGCTTTTGAAACAATGCATTTGGAATGGCTTCCTGCTTATCGGCTTTCTTCCCTGCCTTCTCCACGACCAGCAGCTGGTTACCTTTCACATTTTCCAGGATCTGGCTCGTACCATCCGGCCACAGGACTTTCACCGTATCGATCGCCTGTGCCTCGCCGAGTCCGAAATGCAGGCGCAACGGCGTACACGACAGGTAGCCCCGGTTTGGGTTCACTTCCTGGTATTGCAGCGTTCCCTTATTTTTGAGATAAACCCTCGCCCCGATGCCACTGGCATTCGCGCCGTTCTGTTTCAGTTTCAGTTGAAGCCAATTGACGCTTTTGGAGTCGCTGGCTGTATTCTGGTACACAAATGCAGGTTCATTGATATTATTGACAACCAGATCCAGGTCGCCGTCATTGTCCAGGTCAGCATACACCGCTCCGCTCGAAACGGAGGCGTGTTCGAGGCCCCAGGGCTGCTGCATTTTGGAGAAAGTGAGGTCGCGGTTGTTTTTAAAAATGTAGTTAGCGAGCGCCGTGGACGGCATTGCTTTGACAAGATCCATGAGTTGAAATGGCTCCTTATCCACAGCCCTTTTGATCTTGTAGTCTCCCCAGTATTTCAGAAAATCCTTATTGGTATAATCTCTCAGATAACCATTTGAAACGAACAGGTCTTTGAAACCGTCGTTATCGAAATCGGCGAAGAGCGGCGTCCAGCTCCAATCGGTATTGGAAACGCCCGCAAACTGGGCGATCTCGCTGAATGTGCCGTCGCCGTTGTTGAGCTGCAACATATTGCGCATGTATTGCTTTTGCAGGTCCTGCCGCACCATCAGTTCGAAGGATTCGTAGTTCTCCTGCAATTGGAGCAGCTTCTGACGCTGGTTGTCCTCGGGCAGCATGTCGAGCGACATAATATCCGGCAGGCCGTCATTATTGAAATCGGCGATATCGATCCCCATCGAAAACTGGGCCAAATGCCGGAAATACTGCCGCGTCACATCTTTGAACGTGCCATCCCGGTTGTTGATGTAAAGGTAATCGGGTTCGTTGTAGTCGTTGGTCACGTAAATATCCTGCCAGCCGTCCTGGTTCACATCCGCGATGGCAATACCGAGTCCGAATGTGAGCGGGTACTGGTGAATGCCCGCCTTTTGGGTTACTTCTTCAAAATGGTTCTTACGGTTCTCAAAAAGCTTGTTACCGGCGAGCTCGTCCGTCTGCGTGCGGAACTTGGCGAGCTCCATATTATCGATCTTCTTGGTGGTATGGTTGAGCAACATCATGTCCAGATCGCCATCGTTGTCGTAGTCGAAGAAAGCGGCCTGGGTGCTGTAACTGATGTTGTCGAGCCCGTACTCCTTCGCCTGTTCGACGAATTTGAGGTTGCCCTGATTGATAAAAAGCTGATTTTTCCGGTCATCGTCCTTCACTTTGACCGAGTAGCAAACGTAAATATCGAGCAACCCGTCGCCATTCACGTCGGCCATGTTAACTCC
>CAMLNK010000948.1 GCA_946481035.1 uncultured Dyadobacter sp.
AACGTTGTCCTCAATCAACTGAATATCTCCGCTGACCTTGTATCCGTAATTCAGCAGATCGCGGGCAAAGAGCTGGTACACTTGCTGAAACGCTTCGCGGTCTCCCCGGCGAAACCTGTCCCAAAGTTGCGATTCGGATTGCACTGATTTCACGATCCACTCATTCATGATAATGACCCAAACTGTATTGTAAGAACCTCGTACGCGGGTAGCAAGGGTCTCTATTTACTAATTCATAAATAATCTTCTTTTAGTCCTTCAAAAGGAAAATATTTTTTACGTCCCTGATGAACCTACGTAAATTCAAAGTTCTCTTACCGGGTCTGTTACTTAGCGGATTTGGTGCTGAAGGGCCTGAAAGAAATGCGCAACCGATTGCATGGCCTGCGCAAACGGTTGCGCAAAAAATATGGGTAGTTTATGGAGCCGGATGCTGAAAATGTGCCTATAAAATCACGAAAAAGACAAATTTTGTGCAACCGGTTGTACGGCCGTGAGCAATCGGTTGCGCAGCGAAATCGACAGGATTTGTGCGCTGCCACTGCTCGTCAATGCTTTCACAACCTGTCCGATATCACGTAATTCGTTGGCATTCTTTGTACGAATGCTTTCAATACTAATTTTTCCGAACGTGATTTCTGTAAATGCTTCCACTCCCGGCCGTATTTGCCTTTTTGGCGAACATCAGGATTATTTAGGACTGCCTGTTATCGCGGCAGCCATTTCTTGTCGGATACAGCTTGCAGCACGGGCTACCCCGTACCCCTTGGTTCACCTGCATTTGCCCGACATTGCCGCCGAAGTGCAGTTTCAGCTTACCGAACAGCCGCTGGCCTATGAAAACGAACGCGATTATTTTCGAAGCGGGTTCAATGTGATGCGGCGGGCCGGATTCAATTTTTCCGGCGGTGTCGAAGGGCGGATAACCGGCAAGATACCCATTAATGCAGGTACGTCCAGCTCTTCCGCTTTGCTGGTCACCTGGCTGCACGTATTGACCCAGCTGGCCGATAACCCGCGATCGCTTTCGTCGCGGCAGCTGGCGGAGCTGGCTTACAAAGCCGAGGTGCTGGAATTCGGAGAGCCTGGCGGCATGATGGACCATTACGCGACGGCTGTGGGAGACATCATCCACCTGTCTACTTCCCCGGTTGTCGGATTACGGACATTGCAGCCGCGACTGGGTACATTTGTGTTGGGCAACTCACGCGACCCGAAAGATACGATTGGCATTCTGGCCCGGGTAAAGGAGGGTATGCTCCGCATTGTTTCCCGGATCCGCGCATTTGCGCCTGAGTTTTCCCTTCATACAGTTTCAAGGGACGACCTTGCCGCGTACCGGCATCTGCTCTCGGCGGACGAAGAGCTCTTGCTGGCCGGCACCATTCACAACCGCGATTTGCTTCGTCAGGCCTTGCCGCTGCTGGAATCCGACGAGCTCGATCACGTCCGATTCGGCAAGCTCCTGACAGACCACCACCGGAACCTCCGTGACGCCCAACGCATTTCTACCCCGAGAATCGACCGCATGCTCGACGCTGCGCTCGAAGCGGGAGCGTTAGGCGGTAAAATCAACGGCTCGGGCGGGGGCGGATGCATGTTCGCGTATGCGCCTGAGAATCCCGAACGGGTGGCCGAAGCCATTGAACGGGTAGGCGGCGAAGCATTTATCATCGAGGTAACGGAAGGAACCCGGCTTGAACCTGTTACCGCAACTCCATTACTTGTCTAATTAAACCACTAATGATTACAAACAAACGACTATTGATTCTGGCGGGCGGAGCTTCGTCGCGCATGAAAAAAAATACGGATGACCTGGCCGGACTGGATGCTGCATTGATTGAACAGGCCAATTCGCTTACCAAGGGTATGATCGGAGTAGGAGAGGGCGGAAAATCGCTGATCGACTATCTGCTCTTTAATGCGCATCTGGCAGGTTTCGAAGAGATTCTGCTCCTCCTCCATCCCGATGACGAGGTAACACAGCCTTACTATGAACGCCTGGTGGAAACCAGCCAGGCCTGGGGAATGGATTTTCGCTTTGCGCGGCAACTGATCCCCGCTGACCGGCAAAAGCCCGCCGGAACGGCCGATGCACTGTATCAGGCACTTGTGCAGCATCCCGAGTGGCAAACCGGCCGTTTCGTAGTATGCAATAGTGACAATCTCTATTCAGTAAAGGCATTGACCGTGCTGCGGAGCGTGGCCCACCCGAATGCATTGATCAGCTACGAGCGCGATGCGCTCGAATTTCCCCAGGAACGGATCAAGGCATTCGCGATCATTCAAACGGATGCGGATGGTTTTCTGGAAGATATTATAGAAAAACCGTCCGACGAGCAGGCAGAGGCGGTTCTCGCCAGTCAGGGGCGGCTTGGGGTGAGTATGAACCTGTTCGTAATGGATGCCTCCACAATGTTCCCGATTCTGGCCGCAACGCCGTTCCACCCGGTACGGAACGAGAAGGAAATCCCGACAGCAGTGAGCCTGTACCGCGAGCAAACCGGCCGGGGCTTTTTCACCATTCCGCTGGCCGAGCACGTTCCGGATCTCACCAGCAAAACAGATCTGAAAGTGGTACAGGAATACCTGGCTGAACATTATCACGTAACGCTATAATATGACACTTATCAAATCTATTTCGGGTATCCGCGGTACCCTTGGAGGGGCCGTCGGTGATTCGCTCACGCCGTTCGACCTGGTTAAATATACCGCGGCTTTTGGCGCCTGGCTTTGCGGGAATGCGAGCCAAGGCACCCGAAAAGTAGTAGTGGGACGGGATGCGCGTCTTTCCGGCGAATCCGTTTCACAAGTGGTTATTGGCACATTGCAGATGCTC
>CAMLNK010000949.1 GCA_946481035.1 uncultured Dyadobacter sp.
CGACCGCGATACCGGAAATCCTTTTTTGCTCATTCAGAGAAATCCCCAGCCTTTCGAAAGTATTGCGTAATTCGGGATCAATGTCGTCGATGCTTTCGACGGCCTTCTTTTTCTTCGGCGCCGAGTAATATTTGATAGCCTGGAATTCGATGGGCGGGTAATGCACATTCGGCCATTTGGGTTCCTCCATGGTGAGCCACAAATGGTACGCTTTCAGGCGCCATTGCAGCATCCATTCGGGTTCGTTCTTTTTGGCCGAGATAAACCTGATAATATCGTCATTAAGACCCGCGGGAGCCTCATCTGCTTCAATATCAGTCACAAAGCCGTATTTGTATTCCGAACTGGTGATTTCCTCCAACAATTCTTCTTCTTTGCTCATAGTCGTAATAATGTCACACTCTGGTTGGTATCATGCTAACACAGAGAAGTGGGATTGAGTTTATTCAGAGGGTCAAAAATACGGAAAATTGTGGAGATTCCGGTAGCGGTCGGTGGAAATAGGTTTGGGCCGCTAAAACAGAAAAGACCCGCCAGGGCAGGTCTTTTCAAAGTTTTGCTCAGGGAAAAGGCCTACAAATAGGCTGTGGCCGAGAGATAATTCTTTACATAATCATCAATTCCCTCTTCCAGCGTGCTGAACGGACGGGTATATCCGACGGAGCGCAGCTTGCTCATATTGGCCTGCGTGAAATATTGGTATTTGTCGCGGATATCGGCCGGCGTGTCGACGTACGAAATGTCAGGCGTCTTGCCCATTGCCAGGAATGTATTGGTAACCAGGTCTTTGAATGTCCGTGCGCGACCGCTTCCGAGGTTGTATATGCCCGAATTTTTCCGGTGATGCATGAAGAAAATGCAAACGTCGATCAGGTCTTTTACATAAATGAAGTCGCGCATTTGCTCGCCGTCTTTGAAATCGGGATTATGCGAACGGAACAGCTTCATTTTCTCCGTAGCCTTGATCTGGTTATAGGCATGGAAAATCACCGACGCCATGCGGCCTTTGTGGTATTCGTTAGGGCCGTAAACGTTGAAGAATTTAAGCCCGGCCCAGAAAAACGGTTTTTTCTCCTGTGCTAATGCCCATTTGTCGAACTCGTTTTTGGAGTCACCGTAAGGGTTAAGCGGTTTCAGTTGGCCGATCGTCGACTCGTTATCGTCGTACCCGTGCTCGCCCAGCCCGTACGTAGCCGCGGACGACGCGTACACGAGGGGGATCTGGTAAGCCACGCATTTTTCCCAAATGCCTTTGGAATAATTTACATTCAGTTCATCAAAAATCTCTTTGTCGAACTCCGTGGTGTCCGTACGCGCGCCGATGTGGAAAATGAATTCCACGTCGCGGCTGTTCGCATCCAGCCATTCAAAAAGTGCATTCCTTTCTACTTTTTCCTTGATAATTTTCCCTTCGAGGTTCTCTGCTTTCTCGATTTTGGAAAAATCATCCACTGCAATAATGTTTTTAAAGCCGTCCTGATTGAGGCGGCTGATTAGCCCGCTGCCAATAAAGCCGGCTGCTCCTGTTACGATAATCATCGAGATTATATGTTAAACGGTAAAAAGAATGCCAGATAAGAGTACCAAACTGCGCCGATCTACTCTTAAATTTTAAGTGTGAAATAGGATTTTTTTTAGTTATCCTCTTGTTAACAAACAAAACTACGGATACAAGGTGTAATTTTGCGCCAGAATTATCAAGTGGCAGGAAGTTTTATGATTTACGTAACAAGAAAAGAGCATTTCAATGCGGCGCACCGGCTTTACAACCCGGCGTGGAGCGATGAGAAAAACCAGGAAGTGTTTGGCCCATGCGCCAATAACAACTGGCACGGGCATAATTTTGAGCTGATTGTTACGGTAAAAGGCAAGCCCGACCCGGATACAGGCTTTGTGATCGACCTGAAAGTGCTCGGAGATATTATAAAAGGAGAGGTCGTAGACAAGGTGGATCACAAGAACCTGAACCTCGATGTCGATTTCATGCAAGGCAAGATGGCTTCCTGTGAAATATTTGTGATGGAAATCTGGAATATCCTCGAACCAGCCATTGCTGAGGCCGCACCTAACGCGAAACTGCACTATATCAAGCTGATAGAGACGCCGAAGAATTTTGTCGAGTATTATGGGGAATAATGTGACCGCCGATAGCCGACGGCCGACAGCCGATTGCCTATGAAATACTACTTAATCGCAGGCGAGCGCTCGGGCGATTTGCATGGTTCCAATCTGATTAAAGGGATTCGGGCAAATGACCCGGATGCGGAATTTCGCGGCTGGGGTGGCGATATGATGGAGGCGGAAGGTATGAGCCTGGTTACTCATTATAAGGATACCGCTTTCATGGGCTTCCTGGAAGTGGTCATGAACTTGCGAACCATCACCGGTTTTCTCAAAAAATGCAAAGCCGATGTGTTGGAATATCAGCCGGATGCATTGATATTGATCGATTACCCGGGCTTCAATCTGCGCATTGCCTCGTTCGCGAAATCGAAGGGGTTGAAGGTTTTCTACTACATTTCTCCGAAAGTCTGGGCCTGGAACCAGAAACGTGCCTGGAAAATCAAGGCCAATGTAGATCATATGTTCGTGATCTTCCCGTTCGAGGTCGATTTTTACAAGAAATACGACTATAAAGTCGATTACGTGGGCAACCCGCTCATGGACGCCATTGCTGCATTTCGCCCCGATCCGGATTTCCGTCGCAAGCACCACCTCGACGACCGGCCCATTATCGCCCTGCTTCCCGGCAGCCGCAAACAGGAGATCATCGGCATGCTCAACACCATGCTGACTACCCAAAAGCATTTCCCCGGCTACCAGTATGTGATTG
>CAMLNK010000950.1 GCA_946481035.1 uncultured Dyadobacter sp.
AGGTATTGAGCTATGAAGAATGGATGATACCCGGACGGCAGTCGTTCAATCTGCTGATGATGTGCCAGGACCAGGTCATGGAACTGCCGCCGGACAGCACGCTCCTGGCCGAAACGCAGGACTGCCCGATCGGGATGTTCAGGGTTGGGGAAAATATGGTAGGGATACAGGCGCATCCCGAGTTTCCGAAGCCTTACGAAAAGGCATTAATGGAAATCCGCACGGAGCGCATCGGTCAAGCGAAGGTTGAAATGGGTATTGTAAGTCTGGAATTACCACTGCACGAATTGACTTTTGCGAATTGGTTAAAGAATTTCGCGGGGCTATGAAGTGGCATCACGGTTTGCTATTTTTACCGCTGCTAAGATTTTAACTTACCAATACCCGCAATGACCGAGAACAGCACGGTATCCAGGCGACAAATTTTGAGTGCCCACCAAACGGGCCAGAAAATACGCCGTATCGCTTTTGAAATATATGAGCAGAATTTTGAGGAAAAAGGCATTATCATCGCCGGAATCGCCGGAGAGGGTTTTGCTTTTGCCAAAAGGCTTACGACCGAACTCACAGAAATATCTCCGCTCGACGTTCAGCTGATAGAGCTCCGTTTCGATAAAAACATCCATCAGCAAAGCCCGATCCTCTTCGATCACGAGCTGAATGTAGAAAACCAGGTGATTATCATTGCCGACGATGTGCTCAATACCGGCCGCACGCTGGCATTCGCATTGGAGCCATTCCTGAAAGTGCCGATGAAAAAGGTGCAGGTAGCGGTGATCGTCGATCGTAGCCATCACAAATTCCCGATCCATGCCGATTATGTGGGATATTCGTTGAGCACCACGCTTACCGAGCATGTGGAAGTGGTTTTAAGCCGTGCTGAGGAGGAAGGGGTTTATTTGAAATAATTACAACTTGCCACGTATTTCCAGCGTATTCACGCCAACTACGTAAGCATAAATAGAGGAAGGGACGAAATTGAGCGTAATGCCGTTCTTTTCGATAGTCCCTTCCTTATCGATAGTCGTCACGAGAGCGGATTTCAAATTGTTTTTCTCGCAAAATTGCAGCAGGCTTTTCAATTCCTCGGGCCTCTCGTAATATCTGTTGCTCCATTTTACTTCCACGGCCCAGGCGGGTTTCAGGGATTTATTGTCCAATCCTACCATGTCTACTTCTCCCTGGGTTCGCCCTGAGGTCCAGCGTGCGTACCAGGGCGTAAACCAGTATCGGTGTATCCACTGCGAAAAAATAGCCGTTTCCACCATACTTCCGAACAAATCGTCGGTTGCTTCGAGGGGAGCGAATAGGGCCAGGGATAATCAGTGGAAAACGCGCCTTAGTTTGACGTTTTCGACCGGTCGGATAATGAGCGGTACCTTTTCGATTTTGACCGAACTGCTGTCGAGCCCGAACCATTTGTCTTCCGGCGTGGTGAAATCCTTGACGAAGAAATAGGTCTTCATCACAAGCTGTTCCAGGAACGGCAGGTCATTTTCAAATGAAAGGAACCTTTCGAGGACGACAAACCGGAAATCCCCGGTAATGTTCTGTTTGCTCAACGATTCGTAGCGGCTGGTAATGTCAACCTCCTTGTTCAAAACCATATCCTCTACCACCTTGCGAAAGAACATATTGATCCGCTGATCGACCCGGAAACCAAGCCGGAAGTTGATTTTGATCACATTATCGTGGTTGTCCTCGTCGGAGAGCACCTTGTATTCCATCGTGTAAGGGTCGTCCATAATATCTACGTGGATGAACCAGTACACATCCGCCCGTTTGGGCCGTTTCTGAAAAATGGAGTAAATGACCTTCGTTTCAATCTCCGTCGCGCGCGAGGCGTTGGTCATGAACACGAGGTGGGTTGTGTATTTTGGAATACTGATATCGCGGCTCAGCTCGTGCAATGCGGGCAGGTATTTTTCCAGCTTGGTGTATTCGGTAAGCCGGAGTTTGATGTAGAATGCTTTGAGCCACACCGCCATCAGCCCCGCTACCAGTGTGCCGACCATGATCGTAAACCAGCCTCCGTGGGTGAATTTCAGCAGGTTAGCGCCCAGGAACATGCCCTCGATGAACAGGTAAAGGAGCATGAAGACGATCACAATCCAGAGGTTCACCCGTTTGACATACAAATAATAGGAGAACAGGATCGTGGTCATGATCATCGTAAGCGTAATCGCAAGGCCATACGCTGCTTCCATGTTCGACGATTTCTGGAAAAACAACACCACACCGCAGCAGCCAAGCCAGAGGAGCCAGTTAATGCTCGGCACGTAGAGCTGGCCTTTCTGATCGCTGGGGTAAATGAGGCGTACTTTCGGCCAGAAATTAAGACGGATAGCTTCGGAAATGAGTGTAAATGAACCGGTAATAACGGCCTGGCTGGCGATGATGGCCGCTAATGTCGCGATCACAACGCCGGGCAATAGCCACCATTCGGGCATAATTTCGTAGAATGGCTTGCGTGCGTCGAGCAGGTTGCCCATTTCGGTAATGAGCCATGCGCCCTGACCGAAATAATTGAGTATCAGGCATATTTTTACGAATATCCAGCTGATCCGGATGTTCTCGCGACCGCAATGGCCAAGGTCGGAATACAATGCTTCGGCTCCGGTGGTACATAGGAACACCGCGCCGAGCATCCAGAAACCGCCGGGATGTTTGGTCAGAAGATCGTAGCCATAAATCGGATTAAGCGCTTTCAGGATTTCGGGGTGGTCTTTGATCTGGTTCAGGCCCAGCACGCCGAGCATGACGAACCACGTTACCATTAACGGGCCGAATGCACGCCCCACGACTTTGGTGCCGAATGCCTGGATGATGA
>CAMLNK010000951.1 GCA_946481035.1 uncultured Dyadobacter sp.
GTACCAACGATATTTACGCGACGATCGGCCGTTCGAAAGTATTTGCTGCGAACTGGGGAAGCGATTTTGTCAATGTGGGCAAGAAAGGACATATCAACGCGGTATCGGGGCTGGAAGACTGGGCCGACGGCAAGAAACTGTTGGAGTGGTTCGAGGGCGTGAAATTGCCCGAGGCGGAAGCAACGCGTCCGTGAGAAACTGCGTATGCGATTGTTAAAGCCTGTTAATGATTTGTTAAGTGCTTTTTATTCTTTATATCTTTCAAAACAGTTCTACACTTTAAACGATTGAAATTATTATGAAAAGAATGTTTGTACTCGCAGCAGCTGGTTTGCTTTTTAATGTTGCTGCCATTGCCAACGGTCCTGGAAAGAATGCTGCCGACAAGACTTTGAAGGTGGATCCGAAAGCGAGCACCATCAATTGGGGCGCTAAGAAAGTAACAGGAACACACGCCGGAACTGTGCCTCTGGAAAGCGGTACACTGGTTGTTGATAACGACAAGCTCAAAGGAGGAAGTTTTGTAGCTGACATCAAATCCCTGGTAGTAACTGACGTGACTGACAAGGAAATGAATGGAAAGCTCACCAATCACCTCAAAAGCGACGACTTTTTCTCGGTGGAAAAACACCCGCAGGCAAAACTGGTGATTTCTTCTGTGACACCGAAAGGCGGAAATGCTTACGACGTAACAGGCAAACTCACGATCAAAGGCATTACGCAGGATGTGAAATTCCCGGCAACTGTAACGGCTGACGCTAAAAAAGTAACTGCAAATGCGAAAGTAGCAATCGATCGTACCAAATACGATATCAAATTCCGCTCGACCAACTTCTTCGAAAACCTTGGCGACAAGGCGATCGACAACGATTTTACACTCGACGTAAATCTGGTAGCAAACAAATAATCAGCGATTATTTAAAAGATATGAAATCCGGTTTGAGCGATCAGACCGGATTTTTTATTGCCGGGAGAGCCTTATATTTGAAAACCAGGATTTGATAACTGATAGAAAATCTATGAAAAATTTCATCACGGGCCTCGCTATATGCACATCGATTTTTGCCGGACAGGCATTTGCCCAAACCGAAAACAAACTGCCCGAATGGGCATTCGGCGGTTTTAAACGACCAGCCGGCGTGAACCCGGTTATTTCTCCCGACAGCACTTCACGTTTTTTCTGTCCGATGAACAAGCGGCGGGTCGATTGGGAGTCGAACGATACATTCAACCCGGCCGCAACCATGAAAAACGGCAGGATTGTGGTGCTGTACCGGGCCGAGGACAAAGCCGGCAAGGCGATCGGAATGCGTACCTCGCGCCTGGGCTATGCCGAGAGCGAGGATGGTATTCATTTCAAAAGAAGAAAAGAACCTGTGCTGTTCCCGGCGGAGGACAGCCAGAAAGCCAACGAATGGCCCGGCGGCTGCGAGGACCCGCGTGTGGCAGTTACCGAAGACGGCTTGTACGTGATCATTTATACCCAATGGAACAAAGACAAAGCACGCCTTGGAATTGCCACCTCCCGCGATTTGCTCAGATGGGAGAAATATGGCCCTGCTTTCCGGGAAGCTTACAATGGCAAGTTCAACAACATCTGGACGAAATCGGGCTCCATTGTGACCAAACTGGTGGGTGACAAGCAGGTTATCGCCAAAATCAACGGCAAATACTGGCTCTATTTCGGCGAAGCGAATGTGAATATCGCTACTTCTACCGACCTCATTAACTGGGAACCGGTAGTCGATGCCAAAGGCGACCTCATTAACCTTATTTCCCCAAGAAAAGGCTATTTCGACAGTAACCTCACCGAATGCGGCCCGCCCGCCATTCTGACCGACAACGGCATTGTATTACTTTATAATGGCAAGAACGACAAGGGAGAGGACGGCGACAAGCGCTTTACGCCCAATAGCTACTGCGCCGGGCAGGTGCTGTTTGATAAAAATGATCCCACCAAACTTCTGGCAAGGCTCGATACGCCGTTCTTCCGCCCGATGGAGCCGTTTGAAAAGAGCGGCCAATACGTAGCGGGGACGGTTTTCATCGAAGGAATGGTGTATCACAAGAAAAAATGGCTGCTCTACTATGGCTGCGCCGATTCGCGCGTAGGGGTAGCTGTATATGATCCCGCTTCGAAAACTCCGGGCGATCCGTTGCCATAGCAGGTTAGTACAGGATAGTGCATCAGATATTTTTAGGAATTTTTGGATATTAATTTCTGCTTTTTTAAGAGCGATTAATGTCCAAATAGCCCTTGCAATAAGGGAAGTCAGTTGTTCAGGAGTCACTAAACCTATAAATGCGATCAAAATGAGTTTCAGATTTATCAAGGCCGGAATGCTCCTGGCCGCCGTGATGACCCTCACCAGCCAGGTCGACACTTTTGCCCAAAAAACCGAAAAAGGCTTTAAATCCATATTCGACGGAAAAACACTCAAAGGCTGGGACGGCGATCCGAAATACTGGCGTGTCGAAAATGGCTCGCTCGTGGGTGAAATCACTCCTGAAACACTCCTGAAAACCAACTCATTCATCATCTGGCGTGGCGGCGAGCCCGGCGACTTCGAGCTGAAAGGTTCATTCAAGATCGCACAGGCCGGTAACTCGGGCATCAACTACCGCAGCGAGCAACTCACCGACGTTCCGTTCGCATTGAAAGGCTACCAGGCCGATATCGACGGTAAAAACAACTACACAGGCCAGAATTACGAAGAACGCAAACGTACCACATTGGCCTACCGCGGCCAGAAAACGGTTATCAAAGAATACACTGGCGAAAAAACACCGGAGGGCGTTCGCAAGAATGTATCCAAGAA
>CAMLNK010000952.1 GCA_946481035.1 uncultured Dyadobacter sp.
TGGGTGGCTATATTTCCCTCGCATTTGCCGAAAAATACCCGGATATGCTCGAAGGTTTCGGGTTATTCCATTCCACAGCCTATGCCGACGATGACTCCAAAAAGCACCAGCGCGGCCAGATGATCGACCTGCTCCGGAACTACGGAACGGAGTCGTTCGTGAAAAGTACCGCCGCAAACCTTTTCGGTGACCGTTATAAAGAGCTTTACCCCGAGCGTATCAAAGAACATATTGCCTATTTCGGGAAACTTCCTGCGGAGGCGCTCATTGCGGGCATTACGGCTATGCGCAACCGCCCGGACCGTACCGCGGTACTTGCCAGCCTGCCGTTCCCGATACTGTTCATTATTGGAATGCAGGACAAGCTGATCCCTTTCGAGAGCGTGATCGAACTCGCCGAATTCCCGAAAAAAAGCTATCCGCTGATCTTCGCCGAAGCAGGCCATATGGGCATGGTGGAGCGGCCCGACGCCACGGCTCGTATGATCAACTGGTACATGAGTAAAATTTAATAGAAGAAAAAGGCGAAATCGTCATCAAAAACAGGCCATTATGCGTTACTACCCATGTACTAGTGGCCTGTTTATCTTTTAGCTATGCAAAAATCTACCTCTTCGCCCCTGTTGCACAAACTTTCCT
Source organism: uncultured Dyadobacter sp. (assembly GCA_946481035.1). Next base: position 640 of record CAMLNK010000952.1, read on the forward strand.
TCCTCCTTCTATGGAGCCTGCTGATTCTCAACTCCTGTAAGGATGATACCAAACTGGTACCTCCCACCCAGGAGAATATCTATTTAAAGGAAAGTACTTCGATTAAAATGCTCACCAAGGAGCAGATTTTACAGGAAGCAGGTTCACTAGGCCCGCTTGCAACGGCATATGTGAAGAATGGGGTGAAAGTTTACAAGATTACTTATAAAACAAAAAACATCGATGGTACGGATATCACCGCGTCGGGTGCACTGATCATACCTGTCGTGACTGGCCCGGTGTCGATGATCAGTGTGCAGCACGGTACCATCACCAACCCCGGAGATGCGCCATCTCTTTTTAAGGATGGCTCCGAGGGCTCATCTTTCGGTTCATTGTTCGGATCGATGGGCTACATTATCGCTTATCCCGATTACATTGGGTATGGGGCTTCCGACAATCTCCCGCACCCGTATGAGCATCGCGCGAGCCTTGCTTCGGCATCATTGGACATGTTGAGAGCCGCAAAAGAATTTCTGAGGGGGCAAACGGAGGTTAAATGGGACGAAAAACTTTACGTCGCCGGGTATTCGGAAGGCGGCTTTGCGACGATGTCGCTCCAACGGAAGATTGAAGAAGAAGCCTCATCGGAATTTAACCTGCGGGCATCCAGCTGTGGGGCAGGCGCTTACGATAAGACCGCCTTTATGGAGCACATTATCAACGACAAAACAGACGGCATTGCCGGGTATAACTCGCTTTATCTTTGGGTTTTGCTTACGTACGACAACATTTATAAGCTTAACAAGCCCGCCTCGTATTATTTCACGGAGAAATATGCTTCCAAAGTTGCATCGTCAGGAAGAAACGTTTCCATCGCAGAGAGCTTCAACCTCGCATTGAACGACTCATTCAAAAAAGCGCTCAACGATGGAACGGATAAGAGTTTTATCGACGCTATCGCTGATAATGACGTTTACAAATTCAAACCGAAAACGCCGACACAGCTTTACCACGGAACCAAAGATCCCCTTGTTTTTTATTTCAATTCGGTAAATGCCTATAATGCAATGCAGAAACTGGGCGCCACCAATGTGACATTGATCCCCGTTGAAGGCGGCACCCACAGCAGCTCCATCGTTACGTTCCTCCTCGGCACGCTGAATTTTTTTACAACCACCCCATAAATAATGTGGTATATTTGCATCCCATTAGTTTCATAGGGTAAATATGCTTTCTACTGCCAAGTTTTCTACATTTTCTTCCCGGCGGGCATTCTTTCGGTCCGTTCGATGTTGTTGATTTACGCTTTCAAAAAGAGGCCGGACCGCCGGTAGCTCTTTATACACGTACCTTTTTTGAATCACAACACCCGAATTTACCCCATGTCATCATTACTGGATCTGGTAGGCAATACACCCCTGGTTGAATTACGAAGAGTTAATCCCAATCCCAACGTCCGCATTTACGGCAAGCTGGAAGGCAACAATCCCGGCGGCAGCGTAAAAGACCGCGCGGCGTACAGCATGATCAAAGGCGCCCTCGAACGCGGCGAAGTGAAGCCCGGTATGAAGCTCGTGGAAGCTACCAGCGGCAACACCGGCATTGCGCTGGCCATGATCGCCCGGCTTTTCGACCTCGAAATCGAGCTCCTTATGCCGCAAAGCTCCACCCGCGAGCGCGTGCTCACGATGGAAGCATTCGGCGCAAAGGTGATCCTCACCGAAACCATGGAAAGTGCCCGCGACCTGGCCGAAGAAAAAGCGGCCGCAGGCGACTATTTCATGCTCAACCAATTTGCCAATCCCGATAACTGGAAGGCGCATTACCGCACCACCGGCCCGGAAATTTACCGTGATACCGACCAACAGATCACCCATTTTGTATCATCAATGGGTACTACCGGCACCATTATGGGCGTTTCGCGGTATTTGAAAGAGCAAAACAGCAATATCCGGATCGTCGGCTGCCAGCCCAACGACGGTTCGAGCATCCCCGGCATCCGCAAATGGCCGGTAGAATATCTTCCCAAAATATTTGAAAAAGAGCGCGTAGATCGCGTAATCGAAGTGTCGCAGAACGATGCCACACTCACCACCCGCCGACTGGCCAACGAAGAAGCGATTTTCGCAGGAATGAGCAGCGGAGGTGCTGCCTGGGCCGCCATAGAGCTGGCGAAGGAACTGAAAGAAGGCGTGATC
>CAMLNK010000953.1 GCA_946481035.1 uncultured Dyadobacter sp.
CAAAACGAACCATAAAAATATATCTTCTGTTTCTTTGCTGTAAGATTTTTTTTTTGAAAATTTGCAGCCTCTTAGACGCACAAGCAAGTCAATGAATCACAACGGCATACATACAGTTCTGCATACTACGCCTTTCCGATTCAGGTCCCCAAGGACCGCATAATCTCTTTTTACCTACGTGGTAAATATCTAATCCCCGCAATTTTCTTACAATTTCTAGACGTCCCATCGTTTTTCTCTGGGTTAGTTAATTATTGTCTTGAACATTTTGTCAGCATAGTCATCAATGAAAAATACCGAAGTAGTGGGCAGTAAGTTTATCGTACAGACTGCCAATGAAAATCATCTCCATTACGCCGAACAAATCTGCGCGGAAATGGAGGAGAGCGCCAAAAAGCGTGGTACCGGTATAGCCAAACGTTCCCCTGTGTACATCATGGAGAAAATGGTGGAAGGAAAAGCCATCATTGCTACTACGGATACAGGCGAATGGGTAGGGTTTTGTTACATCGAAACCTGGGAGCATGGAAAATTCGTAGCGAATTCAGGACTGATAGTACATCCCGATTTCCGCAACAGCGGCATGGCGAAGGCTATTAAAATGAAAGCATTCGAACTGTCGCGGCAAAAATATCCTGATGCCAAAATTATCGGTATCACTACGAGCCTTCCGGTGATGAAAATCAACTCGGACCTTGGCTATGAGCCTGTTACATTCAGCGAACTTCCCGCCGATGACGCGTTCTGGAAAGGCTGCGCAAGCTGCGTGAATTACGATGTACTCACCCGGACCAACAGAAAACACTGCCTTTGCACAGGCATGATGTATGATCCGGAAGATAAAAAACCTGCTGCGACGCCTACTTCCGAAAGCGAAACCGCCGCGGAAAAGCATACCTGGGATTTTCTGAAAGAATCGAGCCTTTACGAGCGCTGGATGCGCATTAAGCAACGCATTTTGCTGCGAAGGGAAGAACGTGCCAAAAAGAAAAACGCCGGGGCCGTGCTGGTACACTAGTGTGCCGCACACTTTGATAGATTTCATATCTTATTTTTAATACCCCGCCCGGCAGCCAAAAAGGCCCGAAGCGGGGTATTTTTTTGTTACTGCCAATTAGCAGGCTGCTTTTCCCGGTTTGGGAATACGTTTAGGCCAAAGTTGCGTACTTTTGCAGTCAGTATGAGGATATTCACACGAGGCACACTAAGAACATTCTGGGATCATCAGCCGGACGCAAGGCCGGCACTGGAATTTTGGCATGACGCTGTCGAAAAAAACAGCTTCCAGAATCCCAACGAGGTGATCCGGTTCTTTAAGAATGCAGATACCGTCGGAAACGGGAGGATCGTGTTTAATATCACTCACAACAAAGACCGGCTGATCGCCAAGTTTGAATATGAAAGGCAGCTGGTTTTTGTAAGATTTATCGGAAGCCATAAGGACTACGACAAGATAACAGACATTAAGAATATCTAGTAGATCGCAGATAATGAGCGCATTAGCAATCAATTTGAATGAGATCACCATTAAGCCGATCACTAATCAGGCCGACTTTGAAGAAGCCGGAAAGGTGATTAATGCGTTGATGGATGCCGATTTGCTGGAAGATGAAGCGGAGCGTAAAAAGGCGCTGGATATTCTGGAAGCAGTCACCGTTCTCGCCATCGACTATGAGAAAAAGCATTATCCCATGCCGAAGCCTGATCCGATCGAGGCGATCAAAGAGCGAATGGAGCAGTTGCATTTGAGCAGGAAAGATGTAGCGCCTTATTTCGGAGGGGAGAATCGGGTTTCCGAAGTTTTGAATAAAAAGAGGAACCTGACGATCAAAATGATCCGGGAAATCAGCAAAAATCTCGGCATACCGGCAGAAACGCTTCTGGCAGCAAGTTGAAATACAGTTTAAATAAATAACAGTTTTAGAATCAGTATCCATACCATTAATATAATGTCACAGCCCAAAGTAGTATTAGCGTTTTCAGGGGGACTTGATACCTCCTTTTGTGTAAAATATTTAGCCGAAGACAGAGGTTATGAAGTGTACTCGGTTTTGGTTGACACCGGTGGTTTTTCGGACGAAGAGCTGAAAACGATCGAAGCGAATGCCTATGCTTTGGGCGTAAAGCAACATGCCACTATTTCCAAAACTGCGGAATATTACAATGATTGTATCAAGTACCTCATCTTTGGTAACATTCTCAAAAACAATACTTACCCGCTTTCGGTAAGCGCAGAACGTATTTTCCAGGCCGTTGCGGTAGCTGAATATGCCAAAGAAATCGGTGCGAGTGCCATCGCGCACGGTAGCACAGGTGCCGGCAACGACCAGGTGCGTTTCGATATGGCATTCCGCATTATCGTTCCCGAGGCTGAAATCATCACCCCGATCCGCGACCTGAAACTTTCCCGCGAAGCCGAAATTGAATACCTGACTGCCAAAGGCGTTTCCCGCGACTGGACCAAAGCTGCATACAGCATCAACAAAGGCCTTTGGGGCACTTCGGTAGGTGGTAAAGAAACTTTGACCTCCGACCAATACCTTCCGGAATCGGCATGGCCTACGCAAATCACCAAAACAGAGCCGGAGCGCATTACTTTGGAATTTGTGGGAGGTGAATTGAAAGGTGTTGCCGGCGAGACTTTCGAAAACTCGGTAACGGCCATTCAAAAGTTGGTAGAGATTGTTCAGCCGTTCGGAATTGGCCGCGATATTCACGTGGGCGACACCATTATCGGTATCAAAGGCCGCGTAGGTTTCGAAGCTGCTGCTCCGTTGATCATCATCAAAGCGCACCATACGCTTGAAA
>CAMLNK010000954.1 GCA_946481035.1 uncultured Dyadobacter sp.
CTTTGATTTTCCACTTCTTCCTTAGTTCTTCGGGTTTTGCGGGAAAATTGCGGGTGGTAATGTTTGCTTTATCGCTGGGTAAATGCTTTGAAATTTCCCGGATATCGGGCTTGCAAACGCCCATAATCTTAAAACCCCGGCCCGGAAAGCCATCGACATAATCTTCCGAAGTATATAACTGGCTGTGCATAGCCAGTTTCTGCACGTTAAACCGCGTACAAAGCGTCTTGAATGCACCGGCTTTCAGCACTGCGGCGTGAGGTTCATATAAATAGCCCAATGGTTTGGAATAACCTGCCACCGCATTCCGCTCTTCTTCCCGGTCGAAATCGAGCTGGTGAACAGGCTGTCCGGCGCCGTCGATAATGCGGACTTTGATTTTGAAATCCTGCTCCGGCATGTCGCGATCCAGCACGAAAAGCAGCTCCTTGCATTCCTGCTCGTAACCCATGACGTGCACTTCTTTGAGTTTTTGCAGTTCTTTGGACGCCAGGTCGATGTCGAGCAGGGGTGATGTTTTGATTAAAATATGGGGGGCTGCGGTTAATAGTAATGCTGCATTTCCGGCCACGTCGGGCGTGCAATCGGTGAGGCGCACTACTTTTTCCTTGTTGGCATCGCGACGGGCCGGGTCCGCGTAGAGCCAGTCGGCGGTAAGGCCGTCGTGCAATGCGCGCAGCGACTCTCCTGCGTGTACGTGTATGCGTGTCGCGCCCAGCTGCCCGAAGTTGTAGGCAGCAGTGGCGGCTACTTCGGGTTGTTGTTCGAAATAATGGGTTTGCGGGAAGCTGCGGCTCATGTAGTAGCAATCGATGCCCATGCCGCCGGTAATGTCGATCAGCGTGTTCCCGTAAACGATGCCTGCCTTGTAATGCGCCGTTGCTTCCGACGAGCATTGCTCTACGGACAGGGCAGGAGGGAAAATCAGTTTTTCGTTGGCCGACCATTCCGGCAGCTTTTTCAATGCCTTCTGCCGCGACTGGATCTGAGCGGCGAGCTTTTTTACATCCAATCCTTTGAACTTACCGGCTTTCAGGATCAGCTCGCCGGGGTTATCATACAAATGTTCGCGGATGAATCCGATCTCCGCTTCCGTTAGTTTTTCACTTGCATTGCCTTCTGCGCCTGTTTCGTGCCCTTTGCTCATTTGTTCAACTAGTTCGAAGCCCGAAAGTACATCTTTTTAACAAGTAGCGTACACGAACAATCGGCAATGATCAGTTAACGAACAGAATTTGAAATATTATTAGAATGATAATAATCGGCATTGTTCTGCTATGGGTTGATTATCAGCGAAATGCCCTTCAAGTGTCCGCAGTACAGTTTCTTTGCAAGTAGGACTAACCAAATGAAAATTATAACTTCGCAGCCAAATCCTAAATTTGCCTTTTAAAACCTTTATTTATCATGAGAATTAAGACCTTTGAAGAGTACAAGGTTGCTTACCAACAAAGTGTAGACGATCCCGAAGGTTTCTGGGCGGAAGTGGCCCAACAATTTCAATGGCGTAAACCGTGGAAGAAAGTGCTGAGCTGGGACTTTCAGGAAGCGCGTACCAAGTGGTTCGAAGGCGGTGTGATGAACATCACCGAGAATGCCCTCGACCGTCACCTTGCCGAACGCGGCAATCAGCCCGCGATTATCTGGGAACCCAACAATCCCGAAGACCAGGCGGTGACGCTTACCTACCATGTTTTGTTTGAACAGGTTTGCCGTTTCGCCAATGTGCTCAAAAAACACGGCGTAAAAAAAGGCGACCGCATTTGTATATACCTGCCGATGGTGCCTGAGCTGGCTGTGGCCGTGCTCGCCTGTGCACGTATCGGCGCGGTGCATTCGGTGGTTTTTGGTGGTTTTTCTGCCAAATCCATTGCCGACCGCATCAACGACGCCGAATGCTCGATGGTGATCACGTCCGACGGGGCATTCCGCGGCTCGAAGGTGATCCCGATGAAGGATACCGTGGACGAGGCATTGGTTCAATGCTCGACGGTGCAAAAGGTGATTGTGCTCACGCGTACCCGCACACCTGTGCATATGCTCAAAGGCCGTGACCTGTGGTGGGAAGATGAGGTAAAACAAGTGAATTCTGTATGCCCGGCTGAGCCGATGGATGCCGAGGACATGCTTTTCATCCTTTATACTTCCGGCTCGACAGGCAAGCCGAAAGGTGTGGTGCATACCTGCGGCGGCTACATGATTTATGCGACCTACACATTTGCGAATGTGTTCCAATACGAGCCGGGCGAAGTGCATTTCTGTACCGCCGATATCGGCTGGATCACCGGTCACAGCTACATTGTGTACGGTCCGCTTTGCTATGGTGCTACTTCTGTGGTATTCGAAGGCGTTCCGACTTATCCTGATGCGAGCCGTTTCTGGAAAATTGTTGAAAGACATAAAGTTAACATCCTTTACACCGCTCCAACGGCCATCCGCTCGCTGATGGGCTTTGGTTTGGATTATGTAAAAGGGCATGATTTCTCTTCGCTGAAAAAATTAGGCTCGGTAGGAGAGCCGATCAACGAGGAAGCATGGCATTGGTACAAAACCAACATCGGCGGCGATCATTGCCCGCTGGTGGATACCTGGTGGCAGACGGAAAATGGGGGCATCATGATTTCCCCGCTCGCAGGCGTTACGCCCGAGAAGCCGACATTTGCCACATTGCCATTGCCGGGTATCCAGCCGGTGCTGGTGGATGAAAGCGGTAAGGAGATTGAAGGGAACGGCGTGAGCGGTAACCTCTGTATCAAATTCCCGTGGCCGGGCATTATCCGCACCACCTACGGCGACCACGAGCGT
>CAMLNK010000955.1 GCA_946481035.1 uncultured Dyadobacter sp.
CGCGCGCGATGCCGATACCCATATCTCGGAAGTAAATAATGATCAGCCTGTTTTTGATTTCGAGGAAAACATTGCAGGTCTTGTCCGGCGAGTATTTGCAGGCATTATCCATCAGGTTCAGAAATGCGGTCCTGAGCAGGCTTTCGTCGCCGAAGCGTTTCAGCTGCTCCTCGTCGTCGGGGATTTTGTCATAATGAATGTGCACCTGATAGCCGGCGTTTTTCTGCTGTACCGACCCTTTGGCCTGCCAAAGCACCTCGTCGATCCGGATCTTCGAGAATGTCACTCTGAATGCATTCTCCTCCGTTCGCGCAAGTTCGAGCAGGCGGCTTACCAGCTCGTTCATTTCCTTCGCTTCCGACCATATTCCCTTCAATGCATCCTGATAATCGGCGGGCGAGCGTTCCTTCATCAAACTCAGCTCGGCCTCGCTCATAATGAGCGCCAGCGGCGTGCGCAGCTCGTGCGACGCGTGCGAGACGAAGTTTTTCTGCGCCACGAATGCGATTTCAAGCCGGGTAAGCATTTGGTTAAATGTCTCGGCCAGCAATGCGAGCTCGTCCTTTTCGCGCCCTACCCGCACTTTTTCGTGCAAGTTACCCGCCGAAATGTTGTTAACCTGGTCGATAATGTCGGCCACGGGCTTGATAGCGTCGTTCGAAAACTGCCAGCCGGCAACACCCACGAGGATCATCGACAGCAGCCAGCCGATCAGCAGGATTTCACGCAGGCGGTTCAGTTGGTTCATCCCCAGGTAATCATTCGCGATCACGGCCACGACCCACGGTTTCCGATGGTCCTGCAAAATGTGCCGGATAATGATCACTTCCTTTTTTTGGTGCTTGGTATGAATCTCCTTTCCAGCCCGCGCCTCGGTGAGCATCGGTCTGGAAAGCCTGAAATTCTCCTTTCCACTCACGAATATGACCGAATCGGAACCATCATAAATCGTGATTTCCTCGTCGAGCAGGATGGTTTTATTCTCCTTTTCGATTTTTTCAATATCCGCCTTGCTAATGCCATGGCTCGCCTCCACGAGTTGAGCGATAGTCTGGCCGCGCTCGTTGAGGAAGGAATAGAACTGCTTTTCGCGGTATTGGTCGTAGAAAAAGTAGATAGCAAGGCAAAACAGCGCCATGATGGAGCCTACCAGCATGGTAAACAGCAGCGTCAGGCGTGTTTTGATATTCATTCTTCCTTGAAAATATAGCCCATGCCTACTACCGTGTGAATCAGCTTGGTAGGATAGTCTTTATCGACTTTTTTGCGGAGAAAATTGATGTAAACGTCGATCACATTGGTACCGGTATCGAAACGGATGTCCCACACCTGCTCGGCAATGTCCACGCGCGAGACCACGCGCCCGCGGTTACGCATGAGGTATTCGAGCAACGCAAACTCTTTCGCTGTGAGATCAATGCGGTTACCGCCCCGCCGGGCCACTTTTTCGTCGAGATTCAATTCGAGGTCGGCGAGAGAAAGTACCTGGCTGGATTGCTCGCGGGCGCTGTTGCGTTGCGAGAGCACCTTGATCCGCGCAATGAGTTCGCGGAATTCGAACGGTTTCACCAAATAATCGTCACCTCCTGCTTCAAAACCATCCAGTTTGTCGTCGATCGTACCCAATGCGGTCAGGAACAGGATCGGGGTGGTCAGGCCGTCGGCGCGGAGCTGTTTGGCGAGGTCATAGCCGTTGAGCAACGGCAGGTTTACATCCAGAATGATCACGTCGAACCGGTAATTGGAAGCCATTTTCTTACCGACTTGTCCGTCGTAAGCCAGTTCCACTTCCCACGACTGTTCTTCGAGGCCTCTTTTGAGAAAACCTGCGAGTTTCGGTTCGTCTTCAACGATTAGTATTTTCATAGGAGATCAAGCGGTTTTAAAGTGCCAAATGTTGCACGGATTTTTGCTTAAAAAAAGGCTGCCCGAAATATCGGACAGCCTTTTCGTCTATATCCACACCATTAGAACGTCGGTATTTCTCAACATCCCACGTTCCATTATAATGCAAAATATAAAATTTAAATTATAAACAATAGGTAGTTGCCTATTTTTACAAAATTTCATGTAGGTATCAGTAATAATCGGCGGAATTGTCATAGTCCGAACGGTCGCCATAAGCACCGTAGTCGTCATCCTCTTCCAAACGCATCGCTTTCGCTGCTTTTTTAATGAGTCCGATCTGGCCTGCGTGGTATACGTCGTGCTGGATTACGCCGTGGATTAATGTATAGTAAGAGTAATCACGGCCCGGCACGAATTCTTCCAGGAAGCTGTCGTCTTCGATCTTTTCGAGTTCTGAAATCAGCTCTTCCTGGGAAAGGCTCAGTTCCATCTGGATCGCTTCCCATTCGAACTCGTCGACCACCGGAAATTTCTTCCAGTCCTTATCCTGCGTTTTAATATCGAACTCTGCATCGCCCTGCAACTTCCGGACGGCAAAAATGCGCCAGGTAGTCATGTGGTACACGATTTCGGCGATTGAGTGCGTATTGGCGCTCAGGCGCGTCTCCGCTATTTTCGGGGTTACATCGCGCAACGCTTCCACTACCGACGGACCATACCAGGCTTCTTCGCTTTCGTAGGTGTCGTTGAGTACATCTATGATTCTTAAAATCTCTTCTTTTGCTTCCATATGATTAAATTAAACAGCTGCAAATTTACGGGGATTCGGACGAAGATTGTCCAATTGTGTTTTCAATATTAAAGAGACATTTTGCGCGTTTCCATACTCTCCTGAACATCTGCCAGTAGAGGCCGCGTTCCAACCAATCTGCGAACGATACGGTCAAGGTTTATGA
>CAMLNK010000956.1 GCA_946481035.1 uncultured Dyadobacter sp.
GGCATTCCAATGCCACTTACGCGGAGGCTATGACCGCATTCGACCAGGGCATTCAGCTGGTGACGCATTTGTACAATGCCATGTCGGCATTCGGCCACCGCGCTCCCGGGCTCGTAGGTGCGACTTTCGATACCGAATCGGTGTACGCGCCCATTATCATCGATGGTACCCATTGCGATTTTGGCGCGGCGAGTGTGGCCTATAAAATCAAGCAGGATAAGCTGTTCCTGATTTCGGACGCATTGTTTTTAGGGCAGAAAGTTACCCAGTTCAAATGGGGGGAATTTGATGCTTATTTGAAAGATGGGAAATATATGAACTCGGATGGTAACCTCGCGGGCGCCACTATTTCACTCGGTGATGCGGTTCGGAATGCGGTTGAAATAATAGGAATACCGGTTCAGGAAGCGATTGAAATGGCGACGATTCGTCCTGCTACCGCATTAGGAATACAAGACAAGATCGGCAGCATTGCGCCGGGTTATCCTGCGGTTTTCACCACTTTCGACGACAATCTCGAAACCTTCGAAGTGTTACGGTATCAAAATGAAGCGTGATAAGCGCTTACAATACCAGCATACCACCATTTTTCAGCTCCTGCCACGTGCGGGAGTTGAGAAATGTTTCAAAAGAGCCTAACCCCGCGGCTTGGAAGTCATTTTTAAACTGTTCAAAAGCATAAGGTTCCGGATTCGCGATCAGCAGCTTTGGCAGCATTTCTGTCAACCACTCGCCCACTTCCACATCCGCTTCGACGGCCCATTCTTTTTTCTTGTTATAAAAAACGAGTTCGGCGATTTCGATAACCTTCTTGCCCCGCTTCTCTTCAAAAACTGCCATTTCGGGCAAGCTGCCCGTCCACACGATCACCGCATTCGGCCGCGCTGCCAGTTCAGCCGGTTCGTGAATGCTTTTGTCGAGGTAATTGGGAGGGATAGAGGTCGGCGGCGTTTTGAAATCGAACCATTTGGACAATGGAAAATCGAGGCAAACGCCATGCATATAGTTGAAAAGCGACTTCCGCAAACCTTCGGCAAACCGGTCGTGGTCGGCCCCGAGCGGATCATTATGTTCCAGATCGTTGTTGGCGAATGTACCCGTATCGGGTCCCAGCCGCATTACGTCGAACTCCTCGGGGTGTAAGCCGACAGGGCTGTGCGCCGTCATCGCAAACCGGTGCCAGAAACCCGACTGCACAATGCCTAGCTGGAACATTTGCCGCACCATTTCCAGTGAATCGATTGTCTCCTGCGCCGTCTGCGTCGGGAACCCGTACATCAGGTATGCGTGTACCATAATGCCCGCCTGCGTGAACGCATCCGCCACGCGCGCGACCTGCGCGACGGTGACGCCTTTTTTCATACGGTCGAGCAAGCGATCCGAAGCCACTTCCAGCCCCCCGGAAATCGCAATGCAGCCCGAGGCTTTCAGCAACAGACAAAGGTCATGCGTAAAATTCTTCTCGAAACGGATATTAGTCCACCAAACGACCGTCAACTTCCGGCGGATAATTTCCAGCGCCAGGTCGCGCAGCAATGCCGGCGGCGCGGCTTCATCCACAAAATGGAAGCCATTCTGTTGCGTCTGTGCGATGATCTCTTCAATGCGATCGCAAAGCAGCGAGGCCGTCATCGGCTCGTAGCGGCGGATATAATCCAGTGAAATGTCACAAAACGAGCATTTACCCCAGTAGCAGCCGTGTGCCAATGTGAGCTTATTCCAGCGGCCATCGCTCCAAAGACGGTGCATCGGGTTCACGATCTCGATTACCGATAGATAATCGTGCAAGGGCAAATCGCTGTAATCCGGCGTGCCTGTTTCGCGCTGCGGCACATCCTTTTCCTTGGCGCCATTGTGGTACACCACCTTGCCATCCACCCGCGAATACACCCGTTTCAGATTGGCGAGGTCACGCTCTCCGTCCAGATGTTCCAACAGCGATTGCAGCGGTGCCTCGCCGTCGTCCAGACACACAAAATCAATATAATTAAAAACCCTCGCCTCTTCCAGCGAACGCAGCTCCGTATTGGCGAAGCCGCCGCCCATTACGATTTTGATATGCGGATAATGTGCCTTCAAATACTGCCCGCATTTGAAACCACCGTACAAATTCCCGGGAAAAGGCACCGAAATGCACACAATGTCGGGCTGGAACAGCTGTATTTTCCGTTCCAGAACATCTTTCAAAGTCTGCGAAAGCAAGGTATCCGGCGCTTCGAGCGCGGCTTCCATTTCATCGAAACTCGTCGCTGAACGGCCCAGGCGTTCGGCATACCGGCTGAAACCGAAATGCGGGTCAATGGCTTCCTGGATCAAATCGCCCAGATCTTCGAGGTATAATGTCGCCAAATGGCGCGCTTTGTCGTGGATACCCATTGTCCCGAATGCCCAATCCAGATCTTCCAGTTGTTGAAAGCGGCTAGCCTCCGGCAGATAACTACGATCACAAATGCTGTGCGCGAGCGTGGGGTTATGGTTTTTGAGAAAACGGATCACCGGATCGATCGTCGAAATGTATTCGTCGCGCAATGCATAAATACGGAAACTATTGTCCGTCAGCTCGATATCCGATGCTTCGAGCATCGCAAACAGCTTTTTCAGCCCATTCGAAGAAAACAATTCCAGGATCACATCAATCCCCAGATCGGCCTGATACGACTCCCTTCCCAGGGTATTCAGAAACCCTTTGAGGTAAGCGGTAGCGGGATATGGTGTGTTGAGCTGGGTAAATGGCGGGGTAACCAGGAGTGTCTTCTTTTTCACGGATGCACGTTTTCTAAGGTGCAAAGGTACGGGTTTTGGAA
>CAMLNK010000957.1 GCA_946481035.1 uncultured Dyadobacter sp.
ATTTTGAAAAAAGTATCCCCTTCCACTTTGGTATGGACCTTGGTAAGGTAAATATGGGTCGCAAGCGCTTGTGACTGGCGGTAAATCTCTCCACCACCTACAATGCAAGCTTCGCTGCCGTCAATTTCTTCCGCCTTTTTCAATGCCTCGTCCAGTGAATGCACCACTACCACGCCCTCGAACGCGAAATCGGCATTCCTGGTGATCACAATGGATGTCCGCCCCGGCAGCGGTTTCCCGATCGATTCGAACGTCTTCCGGCCCATGATCATCGGGTGTCCCAATGTAAGTTGTTTAAACCGTTTCAGATCGTCCGGCAATCGCCAGAGGAGCTGGTTATCTTTTCCGATAGCCCCGTTTTCAGCGGCGGCTACGATGATTGAAATATGCATTTGTCTGATTTACAATTTATACCCCCTCAAAAAATCCCCAACGGCCATTCGCTTCTTACCTTCAATCTGCAACTCCTCAATGGCCAGCCAGCCGTCGCTTGTGCGGAAATGCAGGTAAGACTTACCGTCGGAGCGGTATTCGCCCGGCTGGGCGTTTTCCTCAAAATCAATCAGTTTTGTTTTAAAAACCTTACATGAAAGCCCGTTCAGCGTCGTCCATGCAGCCGGGTAGGGTGAAAGGCCGCGGACAAGATTATGAATTTCAATGGCCGGCTTGTTCCAGTCGATCTCACAGGTCTCGCGGAAGATTTTCGGGGCGGCTTTAATGTCCTCGGGCTCCGATTGCGGTTCCTGCGGATAGCTGCCTTCCCGGATGGCCTCCACGGTTTTCACAACGAGGTTCGCGCCCTTGCGCATGAGGCGTTCATATAATGTACCCGCATTATCGTCCGGGGAAATGGGTTCCTTGTCCTGGAAGATGATCTTGCCGGTGTCGATATCCTTTTCAATGAAGAATGTGGTAACGCCCGTTTCGGTTTCGCCATTTATAACTGCCCAGTTGATAGGCGCCGCGCCCCGGTACTGGGGCAGGAGCGAGCTGTGCAGGTTGAAAGTGCCTTTCGCAGGCATGCTCCAAACCACTTCGGGCAGCATCCGGAATGCTACTACCACCTGCAAATCGGCATTGTAGGATTTCAGCTCTTCCAGAAATGCGGGATTTTTCAACTTTTCGGGTTGCAGAACGGGGATACCCTGTGATTCTGCGTATATTTTCACGGGTGATGCCGTTTGCTTTTGCCCCCTGCCCGCTGGCTTATCGGGAACGGTTATAACGGCCACAACATTAGAATTGCTTTCGACCAGACTTTGTAAACTTGGGACTGCAAATTCGGGCGTCCCCATAAAAATAATTCTCAAAGGATTTGACATAGCAGATGGCGCTTTTGGATAAAAATGGTGCTACCATTCACAAATATTGTTAATTTTGTCGTTCTTAACAGAAAATTATGGTGAACACAAAATCATATATCAACCGAAAAGAAAAGGTCTTCTAACCTTCTACGAGAGTATCGTTAACTCTGTAGAGCGGTCTTTGAGCCGTTCTTTTTTTTTATGTAGAATTTCAAAAATCAAAAAGACTTATAAACAAAATAAAGGTCATGGCTAAAATTTCATACTATACGGAAGAAGGACTTACCAAGCTGAGGAACGAGCTGAATGAGATGAAAACCAAAGGCCGCACGGAGATTGCACGACAAATTGCAGAAGCGCGGGACAAAGGTGATTTAAGTGAAAATGCAGAATACGACGCGGCCAAGGACGCGCAGGGTATGCACGAAATGAAAATCGCCAAACTGGAAGAAATCCTGTCGAATGCACGCGTGATCGACGAGTCGACGATGGATACCTCACAGGTTTCAGTCCTTTCGAAGGTGAAGATCAAAAACCGTAAAAATGGAATGGAGGTTACCTATACACTGGTGTCGGAAGAAGAAGCCGACCTGAAAACGGGCAAAATCTCCGTAGGCTCGCCGATCGGTAAGGGCCTTTTGGGTAAAAAAGTAGGAGAGACCACAGAAATCAAGGTTCCGGCAGGTATGATGGAGTTCGAAGTGCTCGATATCAGCCGTTTCAGCGGGGAATAATCTTAGGATAGCTATAATGGTTGGGTTGCGGAACAGGCTGTTTCGCAACCCAACTTTTTTGTGGAGATTTAAAAGACCATAGACGATGGACCATGGTCATTTAGCGAATCGTTACACACCACCCCAAACGTCACACCACTATGCGTATCAAAGGTTTCCTGCTCAATGTGCCATCGCTCCGGGTCGACGGGATGGCGCTGTTCCCATTCATTTTGTCGAAGCGTAAGGCCCCGTCCGAGGTCTTTCTCAATCATGAACGCATTCATCTGAAGCAACAGCTTGAACTCGGGCTGGTTATCTTTTATGTGTGGTACGTGGTCGAATATTTAATCCGATATGTACAATTCAGGAAGCATTATTTAGCCTATCTTCATATTTCGTTTGAAAGGGAAGCCTACACCCATGAGCGCGATCTTGGCTATCTCAAAAAGCGCCGTTTCTGTGCGTGGTGGAAGTACCTTCGAAAACGTGATTTTTAGTGGTTATTTAAATTAAAAGTATGTCAGATCAGAGCACAGAGTTTCTTTATAAGTACCTGAACAATGCTTCGCCGACCGGCTTCGAATCGACCGGTCAGCAGATATGGCTCGACTATATCAAGCCATATATCGAAGAACAGATTATCGATGTGTACGGCACGGCGGTAGGCGTTATCGGCCCGGGCCAGGATTACAAAGTGGTGATCGAAGCGCATTCCGACGAGATTTCGTGGTTTGTGAACTACATTTCCGAGGATGGCTACATTCACGTGCGCCGCAATGGCGG